>JBOGFE010000520.1:0-2384 GCA_050741935.1 Acidimicrobiia bacterium
CGATGTTGGTGGCGTTCTGCGACCAGCTCACCGGGAACTCGACTCCCGGCTGGAAGAAGGCGTCTCCGCCCGACTTGTAGTTGGGGATGCGGGCGTCCCGCTGCTCCCAGGCCACCGAGTCGTAGGGCTGCTCCCCTGCTCGCGTGAAGTGCCTGCGGATCCCGATCCCGACCTGCTCCGGCGCCATCGCCATCGGCCCTGTTCCTCCCTGGGTTCCTTCCCCGACCCTGTCCCCGTCTCCGGCCTGAAAACACAATATCTTGTGGTGAGTGTTCTTCGAACCGCGAGATGGAGGGTAATTACAGCACCAGAACTACATGCGTGTCAACACCGGGGGCCCGGCAACGCGGCAGGTCAGAGGCCGTTCGCGATTGTTTGCAAAAGTGCACGGATGCACATGTCGCTACCCCAGGGAAGTAGAGGCCGAGGCTAGGGCGCCGGCCGGGCGGAGCCGGACTTGGGCGAGGTCGTCTTCTGGAGCTCGCCGACCTCCCGGGCGAAGTCGGTGACGTCCTCGAAGCCCTTGTAGACGGAGGCGAAGCGGAGGTAGCTGACCGGGTCGAGGGCGCGCAGGCCGTCGAGCACGGCGCGGCCCACCGCCTCCGTGCCCACCTCCGGCCCGAACTGGCGCATCTGGTCCTCGACCGCCGCCGCCAGGGCGTCGATGGCCTCGTCGTCGATGGGCCGGTTCTTCGTGGCCCGCCGGATCCCCCCGGCCACCTTGGCCCGGTCGAAGGGCTCCCGCAGCCCGGAGCGCTTCACCACCACGAGCAGGGCCTCCTCGGCCCGCTCGAAGGTGGTGTAGCGCCGGCTGCAGACCAGGCACTCCCGCCGCCGACGGATGGCGGCCCCCGCCTCGGCCAGGCGGGAGTCCACCACCTTGTCATCGACGCCGTGGCAGTAGGGGCACCGCATCAGGACCTGCGCCGAGCCGTCATCGCCGCCAACGTACTGGCGCGCCGATGGCGCCGGTATAGAACCCATGTTTGCTCCGAATGTGCATTCGTGTTACGGTCGCCCGCAGGCCGGCAACGGCACCGGCGCAGGCTCGAAGGAGGGACCCGTGCAGGACCTCACCCCCCGCCAGCGCCAGATCCTCGAGTTCGTCGATTCCGAGGCCCGTCGCCGGGGCTACCCACCCAGCGTGCGCGAGATCGGCGCCGCCGTCGGGCTGTCCTCCACCTCCACGGTGCACTCGCACCTCTCGGCGCTGGTGGCCAAGGGGTACCTGGTCCGGGACCCGACCAAGCCCCGGGCCCTCCAGGTCCACTTCGAGCCGTCGTCGGGCTCCAACCTCGGGCGGCGCCCGGTCCGCCACGTCCCGCTGGTGGGCGACGTGGCCGCCGGCACCGGGGTCCTGGCCGCGGAGAACGTCGAGGAGGTCCACCCCCTCCCGGCCGACTTCGTGGGCGAAGGGCCCGTCTTCATGCTCCGGGTCCGGGGCGAGTCGATGATCGAGGCCGGCATCCACGACGGCGACCACCTCATCGTCCGCCAGCAACCCACGGCCGAGAAGGGTGACATCGTCGTGGCCGGCATCCCCGGCGAGGAGGCCACGGTCAAGACCTTCACCCGCAAGGGGGACAAGATCGTGCTGCGCCCGGCCAACGAGCTGATGGCCGACCTCGTGTTCCATCCCGACGAGGTCAGCATCTACGGCAAGGTGGTCGGCCTCCTCAGGAGGTACTGAGCCCCGACAGGCTCGGGGGCAGCGGCCCGGTGTGGAGGACACCCAGGCGCCGGGTGGCCCGGGTGAGGGCCACATAGAGGTCGGAGAGGCCCCGTTCCGACTCGTCGACGATCTCTCCCGGCTCCACCAGCACCACGGAGTCGAACTCGAGGCCTTTGGCCTCCTTCACGGCCAGCACGGCGACGGGTGAGTCGAGCATGCCGCCCGTCACCGCCTCGGGGAGCGCCCCCCGCACCACCGACTCCACCTCGTCCCGGCGCGCCGCCGGCGTGAGGACGGCCAGGCGGCCGGTGCCGATGACGTCCAATTCCCGGCGTACGGCGTCGACCAGCTGCCCGTCGAGGGGCGTCGCCAGCTGCCGGGCCCACGGCTCCTCACCGGCGTCGCGCATGGACACCGGCGGTTCCAACCCCGGATCACTGGCGGCCAGGACCGACGCGGCGACGTCCATGATCTCCCGGGGCGTGCGGTAGTTGACGTTGAGCTCGGCCACCCGCCAGCGGCCGCGGGCGTGGCGGTCGAGGACCTCGGCCCAGCTGGCCGGCCGCCAGGGGACGCCGGCCTGGGCCAGGTCGCCCACGATGGTCATGGAGCGCGACGGGCAGCGCCGGAACAGCACCCGCCACGCCATGGCCGACAGCTCCTGGGCCTCGTCCACGATGACGTGGCCGAAGGCCCACGTCCCGTCGGCCCG
>JBOGFE010000521.1:0-3743 GCA_050741935.1 Acidimicrobiia bacterium
GCGGGAGTTCGACCGGTCCGTCGACGACTGGGTTGAAGGCCACCGCAGCCCGGCCCTCGACCGGGTCTTCTACGGGCTCTCCAGCGCCGGCGACCACAGCCTCCTGTGGGTGGCCATCGGCTCCGTCCGGGAGGTCGTCGGCTGGGGCCGGCCGGGCTCGGCCCTGCGCCTGACCGGGTTCCTGGCCGCGGAGTCGGCCTTCACCAACGGTCCCCTCAAGTCGATGTTCCGCCGGGTACGGCCCGACCTCGACCCCACCCTGACCGAAGGGCCACTCCCCTACGGGCTGCGCCGGCCCGTCACCAGCGCCTTCCCCTCGGGCCACGCCACCTCGGCCTTCGCCGCGGCCGCCTTCCTGGCCAAGGGCGACCCGCTCGGCCCCGCCTATCACGTCCTCGCCGCCGCCGTCGCCGCCAGCCGCGTCTACGTCCGCCTCCACCACGCCTCTGACGTGGTCGCCGGCGCCGCCCTCGGCTTGGCCTTCGGCCGGGTGGCCCGCCTCCTGGCGCCCTCGGCGGGGAATTCCCGACCCGATGCGTAGGTTGTTCCCTCAGAACCGCCCGCCCGACGAGGAGGCACTTCGTGACCCGTCACTTCGGCCTGACCTGGGACTACCTCTGCCCCTTCGCCCGCAACGCCCACGAAGCGGTGGTGGCCGGGATCCGGGACGGCCGGGACTGGGACGTGCGCTTCTGGGCATTCTCCCTCGACCAGGCGCACATCGAGGAGGGTGACACCCCCGTGTGGGAGCGCCCGCTCGAAGAGGCCGGCCGGGGGGTCGGGGCCCTGCTGTGGGGCATTGCGGTGCGGGATTCCTTCCCCGAGCAGTTCCTCGACTTCCATGTCGGCCTGTACCGGGCCCGCTTCGACGAGAGCCAACCCATCGACGAGGAGGCCACCATGCGGGCGGTGGCCACCCAGGTCGGCCTCGACGCCGACGTGGTGGCGGCCGAGGTGGCCTCGGGCGGGCCGGCCAAGACCCTCGAGGCGGAGCACACCGAGGCCGTCGAGCGCTTCGCCGTGTTCGGGGTGCCGACCATCCTCGACGCTGAGGAAGCGGTGTTCGTCCGGCTCATGGAGCGGGGCAACACCGAGGACCTGGCCCAGGCCATCGAGCTCGTGGGTGACACCCGCCTGAACGAGTTCAAGCGGACCAGGATCCCCCGCTAGTCGTTCACGGCCTCCGCCCACTCGTCGAAGCCGGGGTCGAGCCAGCGTTCGTGCCCGCACTGGCTGCCCTCGTCCACCAGGTAGACGTGGAGGGTGGGCGCCTCGTCGGCCAGCTCCACCAGCTCCGGGGCCCGGGGATGGGGAGGGGCGGCGTCGAGGAGGTCGACCAGGGCCACGGCGGCCAGGATCCGGCTGCGGCACCCGGGGCAGGCGGACACGGTGATCCGTTCGAAGCCCCCGACCATCACCACCAGGGACTTCGCCTCTTCAGGGTCGAGCATCACCTCCGACATCTCGCCGTCGAGGAAGATGAGGCCACCGCGAAGGGACCGTGGATCAGCCAGAGCCACGTGTTCACCGTAGTGCGCCCGGCCCGTCCAACCATCGCGCCCGGGCAAATGGGGCGAATCCGCCACTGAACGCCCTGCGGGAGAAGATCTCGCCCTGAGCGCGAACTTTCCGGGAACTGGATCCGTCGGCCTTGCGTCCAAGGTGGCAACCAAGAAGGAGACCACCGTGATCGACGACGTGCTCGAAACCAGCGTTCCCACTCCCCCCTCCGCCCCCCGGCGGACCAAGATCGCCGTAGCGGCCGTCGCCCTCGTGGCCGTCCTGGCCGGCGGCCTGGCCGTCGCCGTCTCGGGCGACACCGACCCCGAGCCGCTGGCCCTGGTGGCCGGCAACGCCCAGGGCGACTCCCGGGCCGAAGAGACCGGGGCTCCCGCCGCCGCCCCCATGGCCGCGGGCGACTACGACGCCAAGATGTCCCTCTCCTACCCCGGCCACTGGGGCGGGATCGAGTACAAGGTCGACGGTGACCTGCCCGACCTGGGCGACAAGGCCGTCGCCTGGCGGGTCATCACCCCCGACCTCGACCGCGACGACGTCATCCGCTGGGCCGAGGCCCTCGGCGTGTCCGGCACCCCCGTCCTGCGTGACGGGTCGTGGACCGTCTCGTCCTCCGAGGCCAACTTCAACGCCTACCCCGGCGACGGATGGTCGATCAGCTACAACCGGATGCGGAGCGAGACGGTCTCCGGCAGCGTGTCGGCCGCCGACGCCGAGCGCCAGGCCCGGGCCCTGCTCGACCGCCTCGGCGTCCTCGAGGGCGAGTGGCGGGTCGAGACCTACGAGAGCGAGATCGGCATCGGCTACGCCTGCGCCGAGGACCTGAAGCTGCGGGAGGAGGAACTGGCCCGCATCGATGCCGACGCCACCGTGTCCAACGCCGAGGCGCCCGTGGCCAGCGCTCCCCCGTCCATGCCCTCCATGCCGTCCATGCCCGACTGCCCGCCTCCGCCCCCGCCGGTCAAGGCCCAGGGCGTGAGCTTCTTCCCCGTCGTCGACGGCAACCGGGTCGAGTGGGGCGTCTGGAGCGTCACCGTCGGGCCCGAGGGCATCGAGAACCTCTACGGCAACTGGGTGACCTTCGAGAAAGGCGACGAGTACAAGCTGCGCTCGGTCGACGCCGCCCTCGAGGAGCTGCGCCAGGGCGGACAGGTGATGCCGATGGCCGAGCCCATGCCGATGCCGGCCGTGGACACCCCCCTCGCCCCGCCCACCGACGCGGCGATCGACCCCGCGGCCAGCTCGATCTCCTCCGGCGGCGGCACCTCCGGGTTCGCCGGCACCAGCGCCGGGTCCGCCTGGGCTCCGACCCCGACCGCCGTGGTCGGCGCCGAGCCGGCCATGCCGGTCGAAGCCGTCGACCTCCCCGCCGGGGACATCACCGGCGACGGCGCCCGCCCGGCCATCGCCCCCTACCCCTGCCCGCCGGAGGCCGACTGCGTGGCCCCCGAGCCCCAGGTCGTGACCATCACCGACGTGGAGCTCACCCTGATCCCCAACCCCGTGTACTCCGGCCGGACGGGCGCCTACCGCATGTACCTGGTGCCCGGCTACCGCTTCCGGGGCACGTTCCAGGGCGGCGAGATGTGGGAGACCACCGTCATCGCCCTGCACCCCGACGCCATCGCTCCCCCTCCGGCCGTGGAGACCACGCCGGTGAAGGGCGAGGGGGTCACCACGCTCCCCATGCCGGCTGACATGGGGAGCGGGCAGGCTCCGGCCGTCGGCCCGGCCCCGACCCCCGAGCGGGCCCCGGCCGGCTGATCCTTCCCGAGGCTCCCTCGGGGCCTGCAAGGATGGTGGCGATGGCGGTCATCGACGTCGCCGGCTACGTGGCAGACCTGAAGGACCACGCCGTCGGTCACGGATTCCACATCCACGACGAGCGGCACTTCCTCGAGACGTATTCGCTGCGACAGAACTGGGAGGTCGATCTGCACCCCGAGGAAGGCTGCGGGGGGCCGGTCGACCTCCATCTGTCGCTCGAGGTCGACCCCCGCACCCTGCTCGCCTTCGAGGACGTGGTCACCACCCTGCCCGAGGACGAGACACCCCCCGACGGGTTCCACTTCCTCCTCACCTTCACCTGGGTGCTGCCCCCCCTGGCCGCCAGCCCCGACCTGCTGCTGCTGGCCACGGAGCTGGCCGGGGTGGGCGGCACCGACCTCCCCCTGGAGGTGTCGGCCATCGACTCGTTCCCGGCGGCAACCGACGCCCCCCAGCGG
>JBOGFE010000522.1:0-2814 GCA_050741935.1 Acidimicrobiia bacterium
CCCGACGGCGCCGTAGCGGGTGTGGAGGCGCCCCCGGGGCACGGTGTCCGGGTCCGACTCGTCCCCCCAGAACTGCCATCCCAGCCGGGGGTAGCGGGCGAAGAGCTCCAGGTAGGGGCCGGGTGAGCACGCCTCGATGACGTCGTACTGCTGGTCGGGCTTGCGGGAGTGCTCCCGCTTGACCGCCTCGATCATGTTGACCTGCCGCCGGGCCGGAGCCAGGGTCCGGAGCCGTCCCCGCACCCCGAAGAGGACCGGTTCGGTGACGTTGCGGAAGTAGAACCCCACCCCCCGGCCGTCGGGCCCGCCGTCCTTGCGCCGCTTGGCCCAGACCAGCATCGCCTTGTAGGCGAAACCCCAGGCCTCGAGGACGTTGAGGCCCTCGGCCAGCAGGGCGTTGGGCACCCACAGGTAGCAGTGCGAGCGCTCGGCCATGAGCCCGCCGACGGGGAGGGCGGCGATCTCGCGCCAGTCCATCGTGTCGTAGCGGGACAGGCGCCGGTGCTCGGGCGAGATCTTTCCCGTCCGGTGGGCGAAGCGCCACGGCGGGTCGGCCAGCACGGTGCCGAAGGGTTCCCCGCCCATCCGGGCCAGGGTGGGTGCCGCGGGTTCGGTCATCTTCTGGGATCTTGGGCGCGAAACGCCGCCCGGTGGTGGATGCCGGGGCCGGTACCGGTCGCTAGTGGGCCCGGAACTGCCAGGTGTAGGACTTGGCCGCGGTGCGGCCCTCGTCCCCGAGCTCCTGGGACCAGTAGAAGATGGTGGCGGAGTGGAGCCCCTCCTCGAACCGGACGATCTCCTTGCCCGGCCCGGGGCGGAACCCCACCTCGCCCAGCGGCAGGTTGTAGTCCAGCTGGTCCTCGGGGATCTCGACGCCGTCGATCTGCAGGAAGCCGGTGAACGTGTCCAGCAGGTCGGCCCCCACCTGGTCCTGGGCCAGGATGCCCGACCCGGGCTCGGGGATGACCGCTTCGAGGGTGGAGGGGAGGGCGGGCCGGTCCTCCCGGCCGCCGATGACGGTCGCCGCCACCAGGAGGTTGACGGCCACCACGGCGGCCACGGCCAGGAGCACGGTCTGGAGGCTCAGCCGCCGGCGCCGGCCGGGCGTCGATCCCGGGGGGAGGGGGCGCAGCGGCGTGGCCATCAGATGCCCGTCCGGTCGGGGGCGTAGAGCGGGAGGGAGAGGGCGAGCAGGGTCGACCCGGCCATGGCCGAGCCGAACAGGGCCAGCTGGCCGGCGGGTGTGAGGGACGTGTTGACGAGGGCCACGCCCATGGTGAGGCTCTCCCAGCCGATGAGCAGGGCGACCGCCGCCACCCGCATCCGGAGCAGCGCGGTGCACAGCGGGAACTTGAGGAACAGCGCCGCGATCACCCCGGCCGGCGCGGAGCCGGCGAAGAGCAGCCCGGTGAGCACGGCCACGTTCTCGAGGGCCAGCAACCCGGCGGCCACGGGGATGGTCCAGCGGCGGTCCATGACCCTCCGAAGGTAGCCGAGGCCTAGCCCTCGCCCGGCTTGAGGAGAGCCGTGAGGCGACGGTCGAGGGCCCGGACGCGGTTGAGCTGCTCACCGGCGGGAAGCCCGTCCCGCAGCGCTTCGACCACCTTCCACAGGCGGGGGTAGAGGATGCCCTCCACGTCGCGCCGCAGCCGGTCGTCCCCCGCCCCCTCGAGTGCCGTCTCGAGCAGGGTGAGGCACCGGGCCAGGCTGGCCGCCGGCTCGGCCGGGATCG
Organism: Acidimicrobiia bacterium; assembly: GCA_050741935.1. GTDB lineage: Bacteria > Actinomycetota > Acidimicrobiia > IMCC26256 > BP-133 > CAWBJP01. The sequence goes on from JBOGFE010000522.1 coordinate 1,733, forward strand.
CGGCCAGGCGCTGCGCGCACCGGCCCAGCTCGCCTCGCACCCAGACCGCATCGTGCTCGATCAGGTGCTCCAGCTCGTCCGCCAGGTCAGTGCTCATGGCTCTTCGCCTTGCGGCTCATCGCGGTGCGGCTGGGGCCCCATCCCCAGCCGCCGCGCCAGGCTCGCGTCTCATGGGTGTACCCGGGTCCGCCGGGATCGGCCGGTAGGGTAACCCTGATGCGAACGAGTGGCGTGGCCGACCTCGCCGGCCGGGTCCTGGCGGGCCGTTACCGCCTCGTCGCCTCCATCGGGACGGGGGCCTCGGGGCGGGTCTATGCCGCCTGGGACGTCAAGCTGCGCCGCCGGGTGGCGGTGAAGGTCCTCCATGCCGCCCTGGCCGACGACGCCGGTTTCCTGCGCCGCTTCGGAGCCGAGGCCCAGCTGGCGGCCTCGCTGCACCATCCCGGGGTCGTCGATGTCTACGACTGGGGCGAGGACGACACGCCCTTCATGGTCCTCGAGCTGCTGGAGGGCGGGAGCCTGCGGGGTCTCCTCGACCGGGGCCAGCTGCTCACCCCCGCCCAGGCGGCGTCGGTGGGCCGCCAGGTGGCCGCCGCCCTGGCTCACGCCCATTCCCGGGGCCTGGTGCATCGCGACATCAAGCCCGCCAACCTGCTCTTCGACGAGCACGGGGAGGTCCGGGTGGCCGACTTCGGCCTGGCCCGGGCCCTGGCCGAGGCGAGCTGGACCGAACCGGCCGGCGCCGTGATGGGCACCGCCCGCTACGCCGCCCCCGAGCAGGTCCGGGGCACGGTCGACGCCCGCAGCGACTGCTACTCCCTCGCCCTGGTGCTGGTCGAGGCCGTGACCGGCGAGGTGCCCTTCGGGGCCGAGACGTCCCTGTCGGGCCTGCTGTCCCGGGTCGACCAGCCGCTCACCGTCCCCCCCGAGCTGGGCCCCCTGGCCCCGGTCCTGGAACGGGCGGGCCGGGCCGCCCCCGAGGAGCGCTATCCCGACGCCGGTGCCCTCTCCGCCGCCCTCGTCGACGCCGCCGCCCAGCTCCCCGCCCCCGCCCCCCTGCGCCTGCCCCCGCTGCCCGGGGC
>JBOGFE010000523.1:0-6728 GCA_050741935.1 Acidimicrobiia bacterium
ATGCGCTGGAGCTCCCCCCGGGTCCGCTCGATCCACAGGCGGGCCCCCAGGGACTCGAAGATCGCCAGCGCCGACTCCAGGGCGTCGCGGGCGGCGCGCTTCTGGCGGGCCCGGCGGCGGACCGTGCCCTCGGCCAGCAGGGACCGGGCCTGCTCGAGGGGCTGGCCCAGGGCGGCGAGCTCCTTGTGGGACCGGTCGAGGTCGGCCAGGGCGCCGTCCCAGTCGGCCCGGGCCGCTCGCAGGATGCCCCGGCCGCGGGCGGCGGCGGCCAGGGCCCAGGCCCGCCCGGTCGCCCCGGCCCGCTCGGTGAGCCGCTCGAGGAGCATCTCGGCCTCGTCGAGGTTCCCGAGGCCGAGGTGGGCCTCGATCTCGTCGGGCAGGCAGCGGATGACGCCGGGGTCGGCCAAGCCCATGGCCTCGAGGGCCTCCCGTACGGGCCCGAGATGGCCGAGGGCGACGTGGTGGTGTCCCTGGGCCAAGGCGAGGGCGCCCAGCACCGACCGGTTGAGCTCGACGGCGGGGATCGCTCCGGCGGCGTCGGCCGCCGCCATCCCCTCCTCGGCGAGGCGGGTGGCGTCGTCCACTTCGCCGCGGTGGGCCGTCACCAGGGCCCGGGCATAGAGCACGAACCCGACGACGCCCAGTTGTCCCGTGCGTTCGGCCGTCTCGTGGGCCTGGCCGGCCAGCCGGGCGGCCTCGTCCCAGTTGCCCGCCCAGCACTCCAGCTCGCTCATCTGGTAGAGCAGCCATGGCCGCCAGCTCTCCTCGCCCAGCTCTCCGGTGCGGTTGTAGGCCATGGCGTAGCGGGCCCGGGCGGCGTCGAGGTCGTCGGCCCATTTGAGGATGGTGGCCGGGATGTGGGGGAGGTGGAGGTAGCCGGGGCGGAGGGCCACCGCTTCCCGGGCCGACCGCTCCTCGAGGCCGATCGCCTGTTCCAGGCGGCCGGGTCGGATGCCCCGGCCGAGGAGGAAGTCGCAGAGCGCGGTCATGACGAGGGGGGTGAGGAGTGTGGGAGTCGCCACCGCGTCCGGCGCGTCGACCAGGTCGAGAGCGGCTCCGGCCCGGCCGGCGGCGCCGGCGATGTCTCCGGAGAGCAGCTGGGCATAGGCGAGGTCGCAGAGCAGCTCGATGCGCAGCAGCCGGTTGTCACCGGCCTCGGCCAGGGCGTCGGCGAACAGGCGGGTGGCGCCGGGGAAGCCCACCGACTGGGCCTGGATCTCGCCGAGGCGCTGCAGGACCCGGGCCCGGGGGGCGCCCCGGGGGGCGGCGGTCTCCAACTCGGCCAGCAGCTCGCCGGCCCGGACGATGGCTCCGGCCGCGAAGTGGTCGTCGACGGCATCGAGGCTGCGCCGGAAGCGGGCCTCGGAGGCTTCGACCGGGGTGCAGCGGACGGCCTGGTCGGCCAGGGCGGCGGCCGCGTCCGGGGCGCCCCGGGCGCGAGCCCGGCGGGCGGCTTCGTCGAGGGCGGTGGCCACCGCCTCGTCGGGGTGCCGGGCGGCCAGGGCGAGGTGACGGGCCCGCTCCTCGGGGTCGGTCACCACTTCCGCCAGCCCGGCGTGGAGCTCCCGGCGGCGCTCGGGCGGTGCGTCGTCGTAGACCACCGCGGCCAGGAGGGAATGCGCCGGCTTCACCCGGTCGCCGTCCGTCTCCACCAGGCCGGCCCGGACCAGCTCGCCCAGTCCGTCGGCGGTGCCGTCGGGCCCGGTGCCGGCGGCCTCGACCAGGAGCCGGGTCGGGCGAGTGAGCAATGCGGCGGTGAGGAGGGCCTCGTGGGCGTGGGGGCTGAGCCCGGCCAGCCGGTCGGCCAGGATGGCGCGCAGCGAGGGAGAGACGGGGAGCGGCTCGCCCGGCTCGGGGGGTTGGTCGCGGCGCAGGACGGCGGCGCCCAGCTCGAGAGCGAAGAAGGGGTTGCCGCCGGCGGCGTCGGCCAGGCGGTCGACCACCCCGGCGGCCAGGGCGCCGGGCAGCCGCGAACGTAGGATCTCCTCCATGGCCGGCACCGGGAGCGGGCCGGCCTCGAGGTGGGTCCGGCGATCCTCGTCCACGGCCCGGTCCAGGCCGAGGGGGACGGGGATCCGGTGGTCGCTCCGCACCGTCACGGCCACCCCGACGGAACTGGAGCCGACCCGGCGGAGGGCGAAGGCCAGTGCCCGGGCGGAGGGCAGGTCGAGCCACTGGACGTCGTCCACCGCCACGAGGACGGGGCCGGCCTCGGCCGCCCGGGCCAGCACCAGGCGCACGGCGGCGGCCACGGCCCGGGGCTCGAGGGCGTGGCCGCTCGGCTCGGTCTGGAGGAGGGCCACGCCGAGGGCGCGCCGGGGGGCGCCGGTCAGCCAGGCCGGCGCGTCCTCGGCCACCTCGGCCAGCAGGTCGGCCAGGCCGGCGTAGGGGTAGTTGGCCTCGGCCGGGTTGGGGCGGGCGGTGAGCACCCGGTAGGAGCGACGCTCGGCGGCGGAGCGCGCCTCCTCCCACAGGGAGGTCTTGCCGGCGCCCGTCTCACCACTGATGACCAGTGCGGCGGGGCCGCCGGCCATGTCGCGGACGAAGCGCCGGAGGGCGGCGATCTCCGCCTCCCGACCAACGATCGCAGGCCGTCCCTTTCTGCCCACCCGCTCCCTTCTCAGGGCGACTGTGCGTTCGACGAAACCCTACCTGGGGTAACCGCGGAGGGAGACGAACCGACCGACCCGAGGAGGAGACATGAACCTGAACAACAAGCGCATCGCCTTCCTGATGGCCAACGAGGGCGTGGAGCAGGTCGAGCTGACCGAACCGTGGAAGGCGGTCCGGGAGGCCGGTGGCCGTCCGGTGCTCGTTGCTCCCGAGGCGGGTCGGGTCCAGGCCTTCAACCATCTTGACCGGGCGGACACGTTCCCGGTCGACGAGACGGTGGCAGACGCCGACCCGGCGACGTTCGACGGGCTCATGCTTCCCGGAGGGGTGGCCAACCCCGACCACCTGCGGACGATCCCCGAGGCGGTCGACTTCGTGCAGTCGTTCATGGCGGCCGGCAAGCCGGTGGCCGCCATCTGCCACGCGCCCTGGATACTGGTCGAGGCCGGGCAGGTGAAGGGGCGGACGGTCACGTCCTGGCCCAGTCTGCGCACCGACATCCGCAACGCCGGCGGCACGTGGGTCGACGAGGAGGTCCACGTTGACAACGGCCTGGTGACCAGCCGCAACCCGGACGACCTGCCGTCGTTCTGCAAGAAGATGGTGGAGGAGTTCGCCGAGGGGCGCCACCGCTGACCGGGGCGGCGCCGGCCGTGCCAGCATGGCCGGGTGAGCGCCGAGGAGGACGTCCTGGAGGCCAACCGGGCCTTCTACGCCGCCTTCGAGGCCCGTGACCTCGAGGCCATGGGCGCGGTGTGGGAACAGAGCGACCGGGCGACGGTGACCCATCCCGGCTGGCCCACGCTGCGCTCCTGGCCGGCGGTGGCGGAGTCGTGGCGGCGGATCTTCGAGCACACCCCCTACATCCAGTTCTTCCTGACCGACGAGGAGGTGGTGGTGGAGGGCGACGCCGCCTGGGTCACCCTCTACGAGAACATCCTCCAGGAGGTGGAAGGACGCCAGCAGACGCTGGGGGACGCCCGGATCGCGGCCACCAACGTGTTTTTCCGGGTCGACAGGTCGTGGCGGATGGTCGTCCACCACGGGTCTCCCGTTGCCGGCTGAGGCCGGGTTTCAGCCGGCGACGTCCGAGGCGCCGGTGTCGGCGGCGGCGGCGAACTGGGTGGCGAACAGGTCGGCGTAGAGGCCCCGGGCCCGGAGCAGCTCCAGGTGGGTGCCCCGCTCGACGATGCGTCCGCCGTCGAGCACCAGGTTCTCGTCGGCGGCGGCGATGGTGGAGAGCCGGTGGGCGATGACCACCGCCGTCCGGCCGGTGAGGGCCTCGCCGAGGGCAGCCTGGATGGCGGCCTCGTTCTCGGAGTCGAGATGGCTGGTGGCCTCGTCGAGGACGACGATGGCCGGCTCCTTCAACAGCAGCCGGGCGATCGACAGGCGCTGCTTCTCCCCGCCCGAGAGCCGGTAGCCCCGCTCGCCCACCACGGTGTCGTAGCCGTCGGGGAGGGCGGCGATGACGTCGTGGATGCGGGCGGCCCGGCACGCCGCGACCACCTCGTCATCGGTGGCGTCGGGACGGGCGTAGCGGAGGTTGGCGTTGATCGAGTCGTGGAACAGATGGGGGTCCTGGCTGACGACCCCGATGGCGCCGGCCAGGCTCTCCAGGGTGACGTCGCGCACGTCGTGGCCGTCGATGCGGATGGCCCCCGAGGTGACGTCGTACAGGCGGGGGATGAGCCCGGCGATGGTGGTCTTGCCCGCGCCCGACGGGCCCACCAGGGCGACGACGGAGCCGGGTTCGGCTCGGAACGAGACTCCCCGCAACACCGGGTCGGAGACGTCGTGGCGCCGTTCGCGGGCGCCCTCGGCTTCCAGCGACTCGATGGAGACGGTGGCGGCGGACGGGTAGCGGAACCACACGTCGTCGACCTCGATCCTCCCCGTAGCCGGCGGGAGCGCCTGCGCGCCGGGGGCGTCGGCCACCGCCGGGGGAGTGTCGAGGACCTCGAAGACCCGCTCGATGCTGATGAGGGCGGTGAGGAGGTCGACCCGGGCCCCGGCCAGGTCGGTGAGGGGCGAGTAGAGCCTGGCCACGTAGGCGGCCAGGGCGGTGAGCGTGCCGATCTGGATGGCGCCGGAGGCCAGCTCCCGGCCGCCGACCCAGTACACGGCGGCGGTGCCGATGGCCCCCACCAGGGCCAGGCTGCCGTAGTAGAGGCGGCTGGTGACGGCCAGTTTGATGCCCGAGGCACGCACCGCATCGGCCCGCCCGGCGAATTCCGCCGCCTCCGCCCGGGGCCGGCCGAAGAGCTTGACCAGCAGGGCGCCGGCCACGTTGAAGCGCTCGGCCATGTTCGACGACATCTCGGCGTTGCTGACCATGCGGGTCCGGGACAGGGCGGCGAGGCGCCGCGCCATGCGCCGGTCGAGGACCACGAAGCCGGGGATCACGAGGAGGGCCAGAACGGTCACCCTCCAGCTCAGGATGAGCATGGCGGTGAGGGTGGTGATCAGCGTGAAGATGTCAGAGGTGACGGTGGCCAGAGTGCCGACCACCTGCTGGGCCCCGAGCACGTCATTGGACAGGCGGGAGAGGAGCGAGCCGGTCTGGGGGTGGGTGAAGAAGGCCACCGGCATGCGCGGGACGTGCTCGAAGAGGGCGACCCGCAGGTCGTAGATGAGGCCCTCCCCGATGCGGGAGCCGAGCCACCGGTTGAGGAGCCCGAGACCCGTGGTGATCAGGGCCACGGAGACGGCCGCCGCCACCAACCAGTTGATGGCCCCGGCGTCGAGGGTGCCGGCATCCGCCCGGTCCACCAGGGCCTTGAGCACCAGGGGCGGGAGGACGGCGGCCAGCGAGGTGGCGGCCAGGCCGGCCAGGTGCAGGATGAGCAGGCCACGGTAGGGGCGGGCGAAGCGGGCCGCCCGGCGCAGCGTGGCCCGGTCCACGCCGCGTTCCAGGTCGGCGGCGGTGAGATCGGAAGGTGGGCGCCAGCGGCTCATGGTGGCTCGTTCAACGGGTGGACGACCGCCGGGATTCCCCTGGTGACGGCCCACGAGGGCTGGGCCTGCCCACGGGCCCCGGGTCCGCTCGCAGACGGACCCGAAGCCCCGGGCAGTTTCCCAGCGTGACGAGGATATCGCTCTTCGTGAGCGTTAGCGAGTGGCGACCAACCGCCCGGCCCGATTCGCCACCGCCACCTGGTCGGTGTCGGTGGACGGAACGGCCACCACCGCTCGGACCGTGCCGGCCCGGCGTTCGTAGACCACCACGTTGACGACGGCCGAGTAGACGATCAGCCGTCCGAAGAACGCCAGCCAGGCCAGCACGGCGAAGACGACGCCCAGCGAGCCGTAGAGGGCGGAGGACGAGGCCACCATCTTCGGCACCCAGTAGGCGCCGGCGATCTTGAGCAGCTCGAGGCCGGCGGCGCCGAAGACGGCACCGCGGACCAGGTCACGCCACGGCACCTGCTTGTTGGGCAGGACCCGGGCCGTCCACAGCCACAGCAGAAAGCTGACCCCGAACCCGACCACGATCCCGAGGGGGGCGACCGGACCGGGGAGCCAGCGCAGGACGGTGGTGACGGCGGCGGAGGCGACGAACAGCAGGGAGGCGCCGGCCAGCCAGGCCAGGCCCACGGCCTTGTCCTTGAGGCCCCGGTCGTTGACCTGCCACACCGCGTTGTAGATGTACTGGAGGGCACCGACCAGCCCGAGCCCGGACCACAACAGGCCGGCGAGACCGAGGATGCTGGCCGCCTGGCGGCTGTTCTCGGCGGCGTGGATGGTGTCGGTGAGCATCTCGGCCGCCTGGCCCGTGAGTCCCAGCTCGGTGACGATCTCCTGGGCCAGGTCGGTGTCGGAACCGGCGGCGATGTAGCCCAGGACCGCCACCCCGACGAGCATGAGGGGGAAGAGCGAGAGGAAGGCGGTGAAGGTCAAGGCGGCGGCCAGGAAGTTGCCGCTCACCTCGCCGTAGCGCCGCTGGACGGCGGCGACCGGCTCGAGCCAGCGGAAGCGCTGGGCCAGGCGGTCCAGCAGCCCGCCCTTCGTCGCCTCTTCCGGGTCGGGCAGCTCCTCCGGCTCGCCTCCGTTGTGATGGCGGCGGTCGAGGATCGAGTGGACGGCGGCGGTGCCCAGCACCACGGCGCTCCCCA
>JBOGFE010000524.1:0-4878 GCA_050741935.1 Acidimicrobiia bacterium
GGCCGAGGTGGCGGCCGAGCGGCGGGCGGCGTGAGCCGGGCCTGGATCGTCATCCTCGGTGCGGGGGCGGGCACCTTCGCCATGCGGGCTTCGTTCATCGCCTTCGCCCACCGCCTGGCCACGGTGCCTCCCGGGGTGCAGCGCCTGCTGCGCCAGATCCCCCCGGCGGCCCTCGCCGCCCTGGTCCTGCCGGCCATCGTCCGCCCCCACGGTGTTCTCGACCTGACCCAGCCCCGCATGGCGGGCGGGGTGCTGGCCACCTTCGTCGCCTGGCGGACGGGCAGCGTGGCCCTCACGCTCATCGCCGGCATGGCCACCGTCGTCCTCCTGGACGCCCTCTGACCATCTGAGCGGGCCGGGCTCAGGACGAGGCCAGGCCGGCGAAGCCGACGGCGGCGGCGCCGATGAGGGGCCCGGCGTCGCCCAGGCCGGCGGGCACGATGCGGGTACCCCGGGAGAAGTCGAGACGGGCCAGGGCGTCGATCTCGGCCTGGGCGGCGGCGAAGAACGGCGGGCCGAAGCCCAGTGCCACCGACCCGGCGACGACGGCCAGGGGCAGGTCGAGCAGGTTGGCCACCGACGCCACCGCCCGCCCCACCAGCGTGCCGGTGCGCTCGATCACCTCCGGGTCGGCCTCGACCGGCGGACGACCGGTGGCGGCGGCGATGGCCCGGCCCGAGGCCTCCGCCTCCAGGCAGCCCCGCCCGCCGCAGAAGCACTCCCGGCCCCCGGGCACGACCACCACATGGCCGATGTGGCCGGCGTTGCCCGCCCGCCCGTCGAGGAGGCGGCCGTCGAGGAAGATGCCGCCGCCCACCCCGGTGGAGACCACCATGGCGATGAAGTCCGACCGGCCCGCGGCCGCCCCCACCCAGCCCTCCCCCCGGGCCAGCGCCTTGGCGTCGTTGTCCACGAAGGTGGCCAGCCCGGTCGCCTCGGCCACCCGCCGGCGCAACGGGAAGCGGCGGAAGGCCGGGATGTGGAGCGTCGACACCTCCTCGCCGCCGGGCGCCATGGGTCCCCCGCACCCGATCCCGCACACCGCCGCCTCCACCGGCAGCAGCTTGTCGAGCAGGCCGGTGAGGGCGGAGAACACCACGTCGGCGTCATCGGTGACGGGGGTGGGGGTGGCGGCCCGATCGAGGAGCCGGCCGCCCTCTCCGTCGACGATGCCGGCGGCCAGCTTGGTGCCGCCGATGTCGACGGCCAGGGCGAGGCGGGGCGGCACCCCGTCAGGATACGAGCCGCGCCGGCTACGCCGGCAGGGCGCCGCGGACCTCGAGGATCGCCTTGGCCTGCCCGGCGTGGTTCTCCAGGTGGCCGATGATGAGGGGCGTGAACTCGGCGCAGGTGAGGGTGCCGAAGGGCGGGACCTCGATCCCCTTGTCGAGCACGGCCGGATCGGCGGCTGCCAGGCAGTGCTCCAGGGCGGTGCGCAGGCTGGCGATGCGGTCGGCGGCCTCCGTCGCCGACGGCGGCGGTGCGCCCAGGACGTCGTGGCCCAGCTCCTCGCGGAACATGAACATGCCGTCGTCGCCGCAGTGACGCAGCCGTTCCAGGTCGGCGATCCACAGCAACCCCGAGAGGTGCATGTGGGAGACGACCTGGGCCACCGTCCACCCGCCCTCGGGTTGGGCCCGGTGGAGGTCGGCGTCGCTGATGGAGCGGAGGACCTGCTCGAATTCGGTCAGCGAATCGTGGGCCTGCTTGACGGCGTTGTTCAGGATGTCGGACAACGTCACGCTCCCTTGATCGAGGGTGGTAATGGCCGCGCCATGTCTACCCTTCCGCCGCGGCGGCCATCCAGGTAGCGTGCGGAAATGAGCCGGGGGGGAGAGGCGCCCGCCGCCTGGCGGACCGAGGACTGGATGGCGGTCTGGCTCGGCGCCTCCCTGATCCTCCTCACCCTGGTCGGCCTCCGCCTCGACCTGCCCAAGCTGGAGTGGGACAGCCTGGGGGTGCTGGGCGACCTCCTGGGGGGTGAGGCGGTTTCGAAGTGGCTCCTGGGGGGAGCCGTCTACCTGGTCGTCTCCGCGGTGGGCATCGGTCTCATGGGGGGCGACGTGGCTCGCTACGCCGTCGGGTTCCCGGTCGTCTTCCTCATCGCCTTCTCCTCCCTGGTCATCGCCGGGAATGCCGGCGTGAGCGACATCGGGCTCGAGTTCGTGCTCTTCGCCCTCTTCCTCGGCCTGGCCATCAGCAACACCATCGGCGTGCCGGCGTGGCTGGCCGAGGCGGTGCGCACCGAGTACTACATCAAGACCGGCCTGGTCGTCCTCGGCGCCGGCATCCTCTTCCCCGACATCCTCGACGCCGGCGCCCGCGGCCTGGTCCAGGCCCTGCTCGTCGCCACCGTCGTGTGGTACGTGTGCTTCTGGCTGGCCCGCAAGCTCCGGGTCGACGACGAGTTCGCCGTCATGCTCTCCAGCGCGGTGGCCATCTGCGGCGTGTCGGCCGCCATCGCCACCTGCGGCGCCATCCAGGGTGATCGCAAGAAGCTCAGCTACGTCACCTCGCTGGTGCTCCTGGTGGCCGTGCCGATGCTGGTCATCATGCCCTGGGTGGTGAAGACCTTCGACATGTCGGAGGTGGTGGGGGGCGCCTGGCTGGGCGGGACCCTCGACACCAGCGGCTCGGTGGTGGCGGCGGCGGAGCTGATCAGCGAGTCGGCCCTCAAGGCCGGGGTGATCGTCAAGTTCTCCCAGAACGTCCTCATCGGCGTGGCCGCCTTCGTCCTGTCGGTGTGGTGGACCATGCGCCGGCGGGAGGGCGGCGAGCGCCCGAGCCCAGCCGTCATCTGGGAGCGCTTCCCCAAGTTCGTCCTCGGCTTCATGATCGCCTCGCTCGTCTTCTCCTTCCTGCTCAGCGAGGCCACCGTGACCGAGACCAAGCCCATCCTCACCAGCCTGCGGACGCTGTGGTTCGCCCTCGCCTTCACCTCGATCGGCCTCGAGACCCGCTTCTCCGACCTCGTCACCGCCGAAGGCGGCCGGCCGGCGCTGGCCTTCATCCTGGCCCAGGGCTTCAACATCGTGTGGACCCTGCTCCTGGCCTGGCTGATCTTCGGCGGTGTGCTCGTCGCCGTCCCCACCTTCAACTGACCGGGGTTTCCCTCGAGGCCAGAGCGATCGTGGCCCTCAGAGGGCCAACATCGCTCCGGCCTTGGCAGAATCTCTCGAGTCTCGGGAGGAAGGCATGGACCTCGGACTGAACGGCAAGGTGGCCCTGGTCACGGCGGCCAGCAAGGGGATCGGGCGGGCGATCGCGGAGGAGCTGGCCCGCGAGGGCGCCGATGTGGCCATCTGCGCCCGGGGGAAGGAAACCCTCGACGAGGCCGTGGAAGCGCTGGCGGGCGAGGGGGTCCGGGCCGTGGGCATCGCCGCCGACGCGGCCACGGCCGACGGCGTGGACGAGGTCGTGCGGGGCACGATCGACGCCTTCGGGCGCATCGACATCCTGGTGAACAACGCCGGGGAGGCCTGGTTCGGCCGCATGATCGAGACCACCGACGAGCAGTGGGCCCAGGCCCTCGACATCAACCTCTACAGCGCAGTGCGCTTCACCCGGGCCGTGGTTCCCCACATGCGGGCGCAGGGGGGCGGGCGCATCATCAACATCTCCACCGTGGGGGCGCACTCGCCCATCGTCGGCATGGTCGACTACGAGGCGGCCAAGGCCGGCCTGCAGGCCTTCGCCAAGACCATGGCCAACGAGCTTGCCGCCGACGGGATCCTGGTCAACACGGTGTGCCCGGCGCTCATCGCCACGCCGCTGTGGGACCGCCTGGCCGACTCCGTGATCGGCGTCATGGGCTCGACGCGCGACGAGGTGTTCCAGGCCCTCGCCACCCAGTTCGTCCCCCTGGGCCGCTTCGGCTCCACCGCCGAGGTGGCCGGCGTGGTCGCTTTCCTGGCGTCCGAGAAGGCGAGCTTCATCACCGGCGCCAGCATCAACGTCGACGGCGGGACGACCCGGTCGATCCTGTGACGAGAGGAGGCGCCATGCTGGCCATCAGAGTCCACGAGACAGGCGGACCCGAGGTGCTCCGGGTGGAGGACGTGCCCGTCCCTGAACCGGGTCCCGGGCAGGTGCGGGTGCGGGTGGCGGCCGCCGGCCTCAACTTCATCGACACCTACCAGCGGGCCGGCGCCTACAAGCTGGACCTCCCCGCCACCCTCGGCCTGGAGGGGGCGGGCACGGTCGAGGCCTGCGGTCCCGACGTCGAGGGACTGGCCGAGGGCGACCGGCTGGCGTGGGCCATGCAACCCGGGTCCTACGCCGAAGCCGTGGTGGTGTCGGCCGCGGGTGCGGTGCGCATTCCCGACGGTGTCGACCTCCAGGTGGCGGCGGCGGCGATGCTCCAGGGCATGACCGCCCACTACCTGGCCCATTCCACCGTCGCCCTCGACAAGGGCATGACGGTCCTCGTCACCGCCGCCGCCGGCGGCGCCGGGCGCCTGCTCGTGCAGGTGGCCAAGCGCCTCGGCGCCCGGGTCATCGGCACCGTGTCCACCGACGAGAAGGAGGCCCTGGCCCGGGCCGCCGGCGCCGACGAGATCGTCCGCTACCGGGACGTCGACCTGGCCGGGGCGGTGCGGGAGCTGACGGGAGGCGCCGGCGTCGACGTGGTCTACGACTCGGTCGGCCAGGACACCTTCGCCGCCAGCCTCGACAGCCTCCGGCCCCGGGGCCACCTGGTCCTCTACGGCCAGGCCAGCGGGGCGGTGGCTCCCCTCGACCCCCAGGTGCTCAACGCCAAGGGGTCCCTCTACCTGACCCGGCCCACGCTCGGGCACTACATCGCCGGTCCCGGCGAGCTGGACTGGCGGGCGGGCGACATCTTCGACTGGATCGGCGCCGGCGAGCTCGACGTGCGCA
>JBOGFE010000525.1:0-5548 GCA_050741935.1 Acidimicrobiia bacterium
CCGGTCACCCTCCTCTTCCCCCTGGTGTTCCTCGTCCTACCGGCCTTCCTGGTGCTGACCGTCGCACCCGTCCTCCTGGCCGGCTTCGCCCCATGACCCCCTGACCAAAGGAGTCCCATGTTCGTCGTCCCGTCCGCCCGCTGGCGTTCCGAAGCTGCGCAGACCACCGCCGAGTACGCCCTGGTGATCCTGGGGGCCGCCGCCCTGGCGGCCCTCCTGATCGCCTGGGCCACCCGGTCGGGAGCGGTCGACCGGCTCTTCGAGGCCGTGCTCGAGCGTGTCCTCCGATCCGCGGGGTGAGCGCGCCCCTGAGACATCGGGAGCAGGGGCAGGCCACGGTCGAGCTCGCCCTCGGGCTGCCCTTCGTCGCCGTGCTCGCCCTCCTCCTGGTCCAGGCGACCCTGGTGGGCCGGGACCAGCTGGCCGTCGTCCATGCCGCCCGGGAGGCGGTCCGGGCGGCCAGCGTGGACCCCGACCCGACCGCCGCCCGGGAGGCGGCCCGGCTGGTCGTGCCCGGGGCCAGGGTGGACATGGGTGTCCGGCCCCCGCCGGGGCGGCCGGTGACAGTGACTGTCGCCTACGACAGCCCGACCGACCTGCCCCTGGTGGGGCCGCTCCTGCCCGACCCGCGGCTCTCGGCCCGGGCCGTCATGCGGGTGGAGCGGTGAGGCCCGGCCCGGAGGCCGGCTCGGCCATGGTGGCGCTGTGCGCGCTGGCCGTCCTGACCTCCGTGCTGGGGCTCGGCCTCGGCCGCCTGGCGGCGGGTGCCGTCAGCCGGGCCCGGGCGGAGACAGCGGCTGACGCCGCCGCCCTGGCGGCGGCGACGGAGCTGGCCGCGGGCAGGACCGGAGGGGTGGCAGAGCGAAGTGCGAAGGAGATGGCCGGGGCCAACGGGGCCCGGCTGGTCGGGTGCGACTGCCGGCCCGGCTCCGGTTCGGTGCGGGTGGTTGTGGCCATGCCCCGCCTTTCCTTCTTTTTTCAGGAGGTGAGGGCTGTCGCCCGGGCCGAGCTACATACCGAATGTCCTGGTTGATACCGGGTTCGGTAGCAGGAATCGGCTTCCCGGAGAGCGAATGAGGTCCGTGCGAGCTCGCAGTGGCGTCCGAAGGCTCGCGGATTTACCGGCATGTACATGCACCAGCGGGTCCCGGGTGGAACCGGGATTGGAAGGAGACAAGGAGAAGATGTTCAAGCTTCGGAGACTGGGGGTCGCAAGCGGAGCGGCCTTGCTCTCGGCAGCGCTAATCGCGCCGATGGGCACTGCTCTTGCGGCTGACCCCACTACTCACATGGTCACGGACACCTACGGCGCTGCTGCCAGCGGCGAGGTCCTCGACCTTCACCTCCTCGGCCGGCACGTGTCCTTCGGGGCCGCGTCCGTGTCGAGCACGCTCGATGCTCTGGCCCCCAAGCTTGACGCTGAGGCCAAGGGTATCGCCACGCTGCTCGTTCCTGCCTCGACGGCCGTCGCCCGCTTCGGTGACGCGGCTCCGGACGAGGCCTGTGCTGTTCCTCAGATCCAGCAGTTGACCGGCCTTCTCGGCGGCGAGGGCCTCGAGCTCCCGGTCGTCGGCGGCCTCGGCCTGGGCGGCCTGCTGCCCAAGCTGGAGATCAACGTCGGTTGTGCCACCGCCTCTGTTGCGGGTAGCCCCGCGGACTTCGTGGCTGAGTCCGTCGGTGGTGTCCTGCAGGTGCGTGTGGCTCTTCCTGAGGCTGTTTCCAACCTCGTCGGCACGCTGCGTGGGACCGTCAACGGCCTCCTCGCCAACGTTCCCGGCGCTGGCAACCTGACCGGCCTGCCGGTCGCTGACCTGCTCAACATCGGCGGCGCGACCGAGGCCCTGGCCCCGGTTACCAGCCTGCTCGGCGGCCTCGGCCTGCCGGTGCTCGGCTCTGCTGCTGGCGTGACCGACCTGCTCAGCCTCGACGCCCTGGCTCCGGTTCTGAACCCGACCCAGACCGTCGACAACCTGCTGGCCGGCCTCGAGAACGGCGACCTGCTCCGCATCGACCTGGGCGTGGCGACTGCCCAGAACAGCGGTTCGGTCGACAAGTACCTCTCGCAGGCTGTTTCCAACGGTGGTGTCATCGAGGTCCTGCCGAACTTCCTCGGTGCGGACAAGCCGCTCCTGCGGATCAGCATCGCCAAGTCCACGGCGACCGTTCTGGTCGACCGGGCCGGCGGCGCTGTGCCCACGGGTTCTGCTGACAACACCATCGTCCGGGTCGAGAGCGCCCTGCTCCCCGACCTCAACCTCGCTGGCCTGCCCATCATCGGTGGCATGCTCGGCTCTACCGGCCTGCCGGTGGTCGACGGCATCGTCCCCATGGTCGGCGACCTGCTCGGTGGGGTTCCGGTTGCTGACGGCATCCTCGGTGGCCTGCTCGGCTTCGACGCCACGATCAAGGGTCTCGGCCTCAAGGCCGGCGCGGGCTTCGTTGAGCTCTCGCCCGGCATGAGCGTCTCGATCCTCTGTGACGGTCCTATCAGCCCGCTCTGCACCGAGATCTCGGTTGGTGCGGTCAAGGCTCCCGAGATGACGGCCGATGGCCGCATGCGGGTTGAGTCCTCTGCCGCCACGATCCACCTCTTCAAGAACCTCGACACCCTGGGCCTCGACGGCCTGCCGGTGGTGGGTGACCTGAAGCTGGGTTCGATCCTCGGTAACGACCTGCTCGGCGGTCTGCTCGCCCCGATCACCGGCGCTGCCGGCCTGAACATCGGCGAGGCCTCCGACGTGCCCGGCATCAAGATCTCTCTGGCCCACGCGATGGCGGAGGCTGGCGGGACCAAGGTGATGGGCGCTACCCAGGAGCAGGCCCGTGACCTCGCCCCGGTGGCTTCGGCCCCGGCCGAGATTCCGGCTCTGCCTCGTACCGGCGGCCTGCCGGTCGACGCCACCGCCATCCCCGTCCTGCTCGGCGCCAGCGCTGGGCTGCGGGCTCTGGTCCGGCGCCGCCGCACCGCCTAACTGGTAGCCAATCTAACTAGCCCAAATTGATCAAGTCCGGGACCGGGGGGCTCAACCCCGGTCCCGGACTTGTCGATACCAACAGAACGTCGGGGGAGTGAGGGGACGACAGGGGCATGAATCAGACGGGCCGGTCGCAGGGCACACTTCCGAAGGCACGCCGCACCGGCCGGTTCGGCGATGGGCTCGGGTTCCTGCTGGACGCTCTCCGGGCCCGCCCGGTTGCCCGTCTGACGCTCACGGGACTGTCCATCCTCCTGGCCGTGGTGGGCGTGGGGATGCTCGCCTACCCCTTCGCCACCAACCTCTACCAGGGCCGCCTCCAGACCCAGCTGGCCATCGAGTTCGAGCGGCCGGAGCTGCAGCAGGCCTACACCGAGGGCGAGGTCGCCATCGGTGACCCCCTCACCCGGATCGTCATCCCCGCCATCGGCGTGAAGACCCTGGTGGTCGAGGGCACGACCGAGTCGGCCCTGCGGGCCGGAGCCGGCCACTACGTCAACACCCCACTCCCCGGGGAGACGGGCAACGTGGCCATCGCCGGGCACCGCACCACCTACGGCAAGCCCTTCGCCGACCTCGACCGCCTCAAGCCCGGCGACGAGGTCATGCTCGAGACCCCCCTCGGCACGCACGTCTACAAGGTCTCCCAGGAGCCCTTCGTGGTGGCCAACACCGACTGGACCGTCATCTCCCAGACCCCCACCCCCACCCTGACCCTCACCGCCTGCCACCCCAAGGGCTCGGCCAAGCAGCGGATCGTGGTGAAGGCGGAGATGGTGGCCCCACCGGTGACCAACGCCTGATGCGGACCGCCCCCCGCCGCCTCGCAGCCGCCACCCTGGGTCTTTTCGGGCTGGGTCTGTTAGCCGCCGCCCCCGCCGCCGCCCATGACCAGAGCAACGTTCACGAGGTCTCATGGGTGGACAACGACCCCAACGACTCGCCCAACGACGGCGACCGCCTCTATGGCATCGACTTCGTGGCCGCCAAGGCGGACTTCGATGACAAGGTCCGTCACTGGCGGATCGAGATGAGGCCCACTGCCGGGGGCGACCCGGTCTTCTGCGACAGCGGTGTGATATCGGAGGCGGAGCAGGAGGATCAGCCGGCGGTGTTCGCGTTCCGCTGCAACTGGGACACCACCAGGCTCGGAGACATGACCCACCTGGAACACGACCAGTCGCTCGGTAGCGGACCCATTGCACCCAACGGCTCTTATGTGATCACTGTGACGGTTTGGAACCAGGGGCGGAAACAAGGTCTGCTCTCGTCCCCCATCCCGGGGGATGTTGCCCACGTTCTTTCCCCGTCTCGCACCGTGATCGTCCAAAACCCGGTCTCGGCCCCGGCGGACGTGAGCCGTAGCTATGACTCGAACACGGGGCGGGTCACGGTGACCTGGGCGGCCAGTCCCGAGCCGGACATCCAGAAGTACATCATCCAGGAGAAGCGGGGCTCAGGTAGCTGGGAGAACGTGGGTGAGCGTCCCCACGGCGCCAGCTCGTTCGATCGGTACCTTCCCGAGGTCGGCACCTACCAGTTCCGGGTGGCCGCCGTCCGTCCCGAGGTCTCCCAGTCCGGGTTCACCGAGGCCGCCGCCCTGGAGGTCGCCGCCCCGCCGCCTCCGCCGTCGGCCGCCGAGCCTCCGCCCGCCGACCCCGGTCCCGAGCCCGGCGTGACCGTCCTCGAGCCGCCGACCACGTCGACCACCGTCCAGGCCGGTGCCATCGCACCCGGCGGGTCCCGTCCGTCCGGCGGGTCGAGCCTCTTCAACCGGCCATCGGCGGGCTCGCTGCCCCGGCCGTCGGCCCCGAAGACCACGCCCACCACCGTCGACAACGGCTACTCCGAGCAGTTGCCCTACACCGTCCCCACGCAGGCCCAGAACGGCGCCGTCACCAGCCCCGGGGACCTCCCCGATACCGAGCAGCAGACGCTCCGCAAGCTCATCACCGTGCCCCGACCGCGTGACCCGCGCTCCCTCCTCGTGCCCCTGGCCGGAGGTCTCACCATCTTCGTCTTCGCCATGCAGATGACCTACGTCGTCCGCCGGCGCCCCGCCATGGTCCAGGCCGACGACGACTTCGGCGACTGGACGGGCATCTAAACCACGCCGGCGGGGGCCGCGGCCCCTCTGCGTGCGTCCCCGACCACCTCGGGTGACCTTGGCCCAGATCCTGATTCAGTACTTTCGCGCGCCTTCGTTCCGCGAGTACCGTTCGCTCTGGGTTCACTTCCAAGGGCCCTCGGGAGGCGAAACCACAGTGCGTCTGAGGGGAGGGCGCGCTGAGCGTGGGGAATGTTCAACCGATATGTGACTATTTGTGCTGTTGGGGCGGAGTGCGTCATAACCGGGCTTTTGTGACGTTAATGAACTAGTCTGTACATCTGTGGCGGTATAGGACTAGTGTTAACAAGCGTCACACGCGTAGCCAATCGGCTACGTCATGTAGGAGAGGAGCTGAGGATGCGCAAGATCCACTCGCTGGGGTTGGTCGGCGCAGTGGCCCTGGTGCTCGCAGCTGTCGTCGCGCCCGCAGCGAATGGTGCTGTCACCCGGGTCGAGACTGATC
>JBOGFE010000526.1:0-3833 GCA_050741935.1 Acidimicrobiia bacterium
GGCCAACGCCACCATCGGCCGGGCGCTCCAGCTCGTCGTCCGCAACGTGGGCGAGGGGAGGCCGGGCGAGATCGACCGGGCGACCCACGGCTCTCCCGGCAAGGTCGGCTTCTGCTTCGCCGAGGACGAGGACGGCTCGCCCTGGGAACCGCTCTCGGTGGAACGGGGCCTGCCCGAGGGCGCCTCGGCGGTCACGCTCTTCGCCGGCTACGGCCCCCACGGGGTGGCCGACCAGCTCTCCCGCACCCCCGAGTCCCTGGCCCGGTCCCTGGCCTGGGCCCTGGAGGGCATCTTCCATCCCAAGCTGGCCTTCTACACCGACGCCGTCGTCGTCGTCTCCCCCGAGCACGGCCGGGTGTTCCGGGAGGGGGGCTGGTCGAAGGCCCGCCTGCGCGACGAGCTGCTCTCGCTCCTCACCAAGCCGGGCCGCGAGATGGTCCGGGGGGCGCGGGGCTGTGCCGAAGGGATGCCCGAGGCGCTCGTCGACGCCGACATCCCCAAGTACACGCCCGACGGGCTGCTCATCGTCCACGCCGGCGGCGACGCCGGCCTGTTCTCCGCCGTCATCGGCGGCTGGGTGCGCGGCGACATCGGCAGCACCCCTGTCACCCGGGAGGTAGGCACATGACCATCGAGACGTGCGGAGCACGGCTTGGCGGCTGGGGCTGGGGTCCCCAGCCGCATCGCGATGAGCCGCCAGGCGAAGAGCCATGAGCACAGCCAGGGTGTACCTCGACCCCACCGGCGAGCGGGAGCCGGTGACCCGGTCCCTGGCCGCCCGCCCCGCCTCCCTGGAGGGGAAGGTGGTCGGGCTCCTCGACATCTCCAAGCCCCGGGGCGACGTGTTCCTCGACCGCCTCGAGGCGCTCCTCACCGCTCGGGGCCTGCGCACCCTCCGCTTCCGCAAGCCCACCTTCACCAAGGTGGCGCCGGTGGACCTGCGCCACGAGATCGCCACCACGTGCGACGTGGTCGTCGAAGCCCTGGCCGACTGAGGCAGCTGTTCGTCGTGCAGTGTGCACGACATCGTGGACCTCGAGACCCGGGGCGTCCCGGGCGTGATGCTGGCCTCGTCCGCCTTCGTGGCCCCCGCCGAAGCCCAGGCCCGAGCGCTCGGCCTCGCCCCCGCCCGGGTGTTCGTCCCCCATCCCATCCAGGACCGCACCGACGACGAGATGCGGGCACTGGCCGACGCCGCCGTCGACGAGGTGCTGGCCCACCTGACCGGCCAGGCTTGATCCCAGCGGCAATCCGGCCTTATCCTTCGGCTTAGGGATCCCTAAGGTCAGCCGCGAAGGGCTCCTCACTCAAGTTCGGGGGGTAGCCGCAGATGTGGGTTTGCCTGTGCAAGGGCGTGAACGACCGGCAGATCCGCGCCGTGATCACGGCCGGGGCTAGGACGCCGGAGGAGATCGCGCTCCGCTGCCGGGCCACGACGGGATGCGGCGGTTGCCTGCCCGAGGTCTGCCGCCTGCTCGACGACTGCCTGGCCGCCCTGAGCTACCGCTCGAGCACCAAGTGTGAGCCCGCCGGGGTGGGCTCGAGGTAAGCGTTAGGATTTCCCTTCGCGTCGGTCGCGACACCGAGGGGGGATCCATGCAGTCGAGCCCGGAGATCATCGATCTGCTCAACGACGTGCTGACGGCCGAGCTCACCGCCGTCAACCAGTACTTCGTCCACTCCAAGATGCAGGACAACTGGGGCTACAGACGCCTGGCCGCCCACGGCCGGGAGGAATCCTTCGGCGAGATGAAGCACGCCGAGCAGCTCATCGAGCGGATCCTGTATCTCGAGGGCGTTCCCAACATGCAGCGCCTGAGCACCGTCCGGGTGGGCGAGACGGTCACCGAGCAGATCACCCTGGAGCTCGAGACCGAGAAGGACGCCATCGTCCGCCTCGCCGCCGGGATCGAGCAGTGCCGGCGCACCGACGAGGGCACCCGCCTGCTGCTGGAGAGCATCCTCGCCGCCGAGGAGGACCACGCCGACTGGCTCGAGACCCAGTTGGAGCTCATCCGCCAGCTCGGAGAAGGCCTCTACCTCAACACCCAGGTCCACGACTAGGTCGCCGGGAGATCCTCAAGCGGCCCACGAGGCCCCCGCCGGGTGTACCACTCGTAGCCGTAGACGGCGGCGAAGGACTCGGGAGGCAGGTGCAGCACGCTGGCCGTCTCCGGGATCTGGCTGGCGTGGGCCGCCATGGCCTGGCGCTTGACGTAGAGGCTGGCCCGCACGTCGATCGCGGTGGTGATCTCGACCGTCGCCATCCCCAGGTGGGTGGCGGCCAGGCCCAGCTCGCCGGTGGC
Source organism: Acidimicrobiia bacterium (assembly GCA_050741935.1). Taxonomy (GTDB): domain Bacteria; phylum Actinomycetota; class Acidimicrobiia; order IMCC26256; family BP-133; genus CAWBJP01. The sequence goes on from JBOGFE010000526.1 coordinate 2,307, forward strand.
CCGCTTGGCCTTCACCACCAGGTGCGTCTCGACGAAGTGGAGGTACTCCCGGTCCACGGTGGCCTCGTAGACGATGGGCACGCCCGCCGCTTCCGCCGCCGCCCGGCCGGCCCGGTGGACGACCACATGGTCGGGATGGCCGTAGATCCCTTCCGGGTCATAGGTCACGAGGGCCTCCGCCTCCTCCTCCCGGAGCACGCCGGCCAGCCGGGTGGCCACCTCGGCCTCGTCGGCCCAGGCCAGCGAGTTGTCGCAGCTGTGGCTCGGGTCACCCGAGAGCCCGGAGTCGTGGTAGCCGAGGAACTCGACCCGGGCGATCCCCAGGACGGCGGCGGCGTCGGTGGTCTCCTGGCGGCGGACGGCGGCGAGGTCGGCGTGGCCGAAACCCTCCGTGGCCTCGCCCCACTCGCCGCCGGTGGCCATGACGAGCACGATCCGCCAGCCCCGCCGGGCCAGCTGCCAGATGGTCCCGCCGGTGAAGATGGCTTCGTCGTCGGGGTGGGCGTGGAAGAACACCAGCGTCCGGACGGGCACGCCGGGATTATGGTCGCGGCCATGCTCGACCGCTGGCTTCAGATCGCCATCCAGGAGGCCGGGGCGGAAGGCGCCGACCCCACCCTGGGAACCCAGGACACCGTCACCCTGCTGCTCAACCTGGCCCGGGACGCCGCCCACGGGGTGGCCCGGCCCGCCGCGCCCCTGGCCACCTTCGCTGCCGGCCTCGCCCTGGGCCGGAACGGGGGCGGGCTCGATGAGCTGGCCGCGGCCGTCGACCGCCTGGTGGCGGCGGCCAACGAGTGGGCCCGCTCGGAGGACGCCGGCGGCACCGACCAGGCGCCGGACGGCGGGGCCGCCGCCTAAAGGGGCGGCCAGGAAGGGCGCGACGACGAGGCCGAGGAGCAGCCGCGGCGGCGACCCTCAGCCCTCTTCGCCGGAGACGATGGCCTCGGCCAGCTCCTGGGCCCGGCTGGCCGGCGCCGGAGCCGGACCGGGTTCCCGCCCCCGGATGGCGGCGATCTCGGCCTCGACGTCGTCGGCGATCTTCTCGTCGTTGACGAAGAGCTCGGCCGGCTCCATCGCCTCGAAGGCGATGACCCCCATGTCCTGGAAGGCGCGCTGGACCTTGTCGCCCCAGATCCCGATGCGCTTGACGGTGGGCACCACCCGGGAGAAGAGGTTCATGCGGTACAGGGACATGACCTGGGCCTGGTCCACGTAGCGCACGCACTCGTCGACGTCCAGACCGAGGGTGCTCCACACCTCCTCACCCAGGAACCGGTCGCGCAGGAGGTAGCTGGCCTCGACCACGAACTCCTCGCGCTCGAGCCGCTCGGCCTCGGTCAGGTCCCGGTAGGCGTCTTGGAGGGCGAGGAGGCCGAAGGCCACGTGGCGGGCCTCGTCCCTCATCACGTAGGCGTTGAGCGAACGGGGCAGCGGATGCTGGGAGAAGTCCCGCACCATGGAGAAGGCGGCCAGAGCCACGCCCTCGATCATCATCTGCATGCCCAGGTAGGTGAAGTCCCAGCG
>JBOGFE010000527.1:0-7683 GCA_050741935.1 Acidimicrobiia bacterium
GGAAATCGGTTACGCCGGCGATGACGGCGGCCAGCGCGCCCACCACGACCACGACCCCTCCGCCCACCAGCAGGACGAGCGGGGGCCCGGCCCCACCGAGGATGGAGCGGTCCGGGCGCCCGTCCCCGGAGGCGGCCGCGCCGGTGGCGACCACGGCGGCCACCACCAGTACGACACCGACGACGACGGGGATCAGCACCGGCTCAGAGGCTGGGCGGCGCCGGGTTCGGGGCCGGCTCACCCGGTGGGGGCGAGCCGTCGTCGAGCCGCCGGTTGAGGGTGAGCAGCCGGCCCATGATGGGCAGGGCGAGCAGGTTCACGCCGTGCAGCACCCCGAGGATGAGCAGGATCCCGCCCAGCCGGGCCGTCTCGTGCTGGAGCTGGCCGGCGTTGACGGTCTCGGCCCAGCTCCCCTTGGGCTCGAAGCTGAGCGTGAAGAGGATGTAGGCGAAGAAGATCAGGTAGTAGGCGAAGTCGGTCAGCACGATGAAGCTCTTGCCGGTCCGGGGGTTGGCCCGGAAGACGTCGGCGGCGTAGCTCTTGCCGTAGCGCTTGATGAGGGGCCCGAGCCACAGGGCCACCGCCACCAGCACGGCCGTGCTCATCAACTCGAGTATCCACCAGTCCATCAGCAGCTCTCCTTCTCGGAAATCGGTTACGCCGGCGATGACGGCGGCCAGCGCGCCCACCACGCAGGCCGCCACCCCTGCACCCCGCCGGCGGCGGGCGGACAGGCGCCGGTCCTCTTCGATGCTGAGCCGGACCCGGGCGAAGAGGTCGGGACTCTCGTCCATGCCTGCCGCCCCGGCGGCCAGCGCCTGGCGCAGTTGCTGCTCCAGGGCGCTCACCGCTCCTCCGCCGGGGTCAGGTTGCGCTCCAGGGCAGCCAGGCCCCGCCGCAGATGGGTCTTCACCGAGTTGGGGGAGACCCCCAGGGTGGCGGCGATGTCGTCGATGCCGAGCTCGTGGTAGTAGCGCAGCACCAGGCAGTCCCGCTGGCGGTGGGGCAGGTTCCGCAACGCCTCGATCACCTGGCGCTGGTCGTCGCGCAGGGCGATCTCGTCCTCCACCGAGGCCCGCCGGTCGTCGAAGGGCAGCTGGTGGCGCAGGGAGACGAGTCCCCGGCGGTTGTGGTCCCGGGCCAGGTTGAGGACGATCGACCGGAGGTAGGCGGCCGCCTTGGTGCGGTCCTCGATACGGCCCACGCTGCGGGCCAGGCGGATGAACGCCTCCTGGACCAGATCCTCGGCGGCGTTGCGGTCGTCGACGAAGAGCCGGGCCAGGCGCACCAGCGACGACCCCTCCTGCTCGAAGAGCGCGACCACGAACCGGTTCACATCCACGTCGACGCCCGCCGTCCCCACCCGGGGGGCGGCCAGGGCGTCGGCGGCATGGATCGTCCCCACGCCGGCCCCGGCCATGGCCAGTGCCGGCGGGGCGCCACAGGCGCTCGTAGTGCGTCAACGGACGCGGGCCCGGACCACGGCCAGGGCTCCGGCGGCGGCCGCGCCGGCGACCACCGCCAGCCGCCGGGGCAGCCGGTCGTGGGCCAGGGCGGCCCGGGCGGCATTGGCGCCGCAGGCGCCGTGGACGCCACCGCCGGGATGGGCCGAGGCCGAGGCCAGGTACAGGCCCCGGACCGGGGTCTCGGGGCGGCCGAAGCCGGGCGTGGGGCGGAAGACCAACTGCTGGTGCAACCCCGACGTGCCCCCCAGCACGTCGCCACCCACCAGGTTGGCGTTGGCCGCCTGCAGCGTGGGCGGGGTGAACACGTGGCGGGCGATGATCCGCTCGCCGAAGCCGGGGGCGAAGGCCTCCACCCGAGCCTCGAGGCGCTCGACGAAGCGGGCCGTGTCGGTGTCGTCCCAGGTGCCCTTGATGCCGCCTTCCCCGGCGTCGCCTTTCACCACCTGGGGTACGTGGGTGTAGGCCCAGGCCGCCTCGGTGCCGGCCGGGGAGCGGGTGGGGTCTGCCGTGGTCATCTGGCCGAAGAGCAGGAACGGCCGGTCCGGCACGAGGCCGGCCGCCAGCTGGGCCGAGGTGATCGACAGCTCGTCGAGCGAATCGGCCAGGTGGAGGGTGCCGGCCCGTCGGGCGTCGGGGTTGGTCCAGGGGATGGGCGCCGACAGGGCCCAGTCGACCTTCACGGTGGCGGCACCCGGCTGGAAACGCTCCAGATCGGCCAGCACCCGGGCCGGCAGGTGCTCGGGACCGACGAGGCGGCGGTACAGCGTGATCACGTCGCAGTCGGCGAGGACCGCCCGGCCGGCGTCGATGTCGTCGCCCGCCTCGGTGCGGACGCCCGTGGCCCGTCCTCCTTCGATCCGCACCCCGACCACGCGGGTGCCGCACTCCACCCGCCCGCCCCCGGCGCCGAGGCGGGCGACGAGGGCGTCGGTGAGCCGCTGGGCGCCGCCCTCGGGCACGGGGAAGCCCACCTGCTGGCCGAGCATGGCCAGGACCCAGCCGAACAGACCACCACCCGGGGCTTCGGGCGGGAGGTCGGTGTGCAGCGCGTTGCCGGCCAGGAGTAGCGGGCCCCCCTCGCCCCGGAACCACTCCTCGCCCATCCGGCGGACGGGCAACAACCCGAAGCGGGCAAAGGGGAGCAGATCCCGGGTGCCGATGGCCCGGGCGAGGCGAGCTCCGGCCCGCACCGGAGGCATCGGGGAGGTCAGGGCGCCGAGGAGGGCTCCGCCGGCGCGTTCCCAGGTACCGAACAGGTCACGCCAGCGGTCGCCGTCGCCGGGGGAGAACCCGTCGAGGCCGGCGGCGGTGACGTCGAGATCCCGGGCCAGGACGGCCGCCCGCCCGTCGCGCAGGGGGTGGGCGAGCACGAGGGGGGCGTGCACCCAGCGCAGCCCATGGGCTTCGAGATCGAGGGCCGACAGGACGGGCGACGCCGCCGCCAGCGGGTAGAAGGCGCTGAAGAGATCGTTGCGGAAACCGGGGGCCGTCACCTCGGCGGTGCGCACCGCCCCACCCGGCACCTCGTTCGCCTCCAGCACGAGCACGTCCCAGCCTTCGTCGGCCAGCAGATTGGCGGCCACCAGACCATTCGGCCCGGCACCGATCACGACCGCGTCCGGCTTCATGCGGTCACGGTAACGGGGTCCGGCCAACCGGGGTCCCGACCGGCCGGCGCGAGTACCGTTCGCCGCGGTGACGATTCGGGTGGTGCTGGCCGAGGACAACGTGCTGCTGCGCGAGGGTGTGGCCCGCCTGCTCGCCGGCGCCGACGAGGTTGACCTGATCGGCACGGCCGGCGACCTCGGTTCCCTGCTCGCCCTGATCGACAAGGACCCACCGGACGTCGTCGTCACCGACATCCGCATGCCGCCCACCCACACCGACGAAGGCATCCGGGCGGCCACCGAGTTGCGGGAACGGCACCCGGGTGTCGGGGTCGTCGTGCTCAGCTCGTTCTCCGAGCCCGCCTATGCCCTGGCCCTCCTCGGCGAGGGCTCCGCCGGCCGCGCCTACCTGCTCAAGGAACGGGTCAGTGAGTTCGAGGAGCTGGTCCGGGCCATCCGGGAGGTGGCCGCCGGCCGGTCGGTCATCGACCCGGTCGTCGTCGAGGCGCTGGTGGCCAGTGGCCGCAAACGGTCCTCCGAACTCGACCGGCTCACCCAGCGGGAGAAGGAGGTCCTGGCCGAGATGGCCACGGGCCGGAGCAACGCCGCCATCGCCGGGAGGCTGGTGCTGTCCGAACGGGCCGTCGAGAAGCACAGCAACTCGATCTTCTCCAAGCTGGGGCTGGCCGAGGAGCCCGACGTCAACCGCCGGGTGAAGGCCGTCCTGCTCTTCCTGGCTGAACAGGGGAGATGAGCCCGCGTGTGACGGTGGTGCTAGCACCCTCGTTGGCCGCGGGCGCGCCATGGGATCATGGGGAGGATGCCCGACGCCGTGGTGCCCGTCCTGGTGGTCGACGACCAGGCCCCCTTTCGCCTGGCGGCCCGGTCGGTGTTGCGCCGGGCCGTGGGCTTCGAGCTGGTGGGAGAGGCAACCACCGGCGAGGAGGCCGTTGACTGCGTGGCCGAGCTGGCCCCCGCCATGGTGTTGATGGACATCAAGATGCCGGGCATCGACGGCATCGAGGCCACCCGGCGCATCGTCGCCGCCCACCCCGGGGTGGTGGTGTTCCTCTGCTCGACCTACGCGCTGGCGGATCTGCCGGCCGAGGCGGCCACCAGCGGGGCCCGGGGCTACGTGAACAAGGAGGAGCTGTCGCCGGCGGTGATCGCGTCGCTGTGGGACGGTCGCCACGGCGGGTTCACCGCCCTGGCCAGCTGAGCCGCTTCACGGTCACCCCTCCATCCCGGCCAGGGGGAGGGCACCGGCGACCCGGGCTCCCTGTCCCGGCTGGGATGTCCACTGGACCGAACCGCCGATGGCGCCGAGGCGGTCGGCCATGTTGGTGAACCCCTGGCCACGGCCGGCCACGCCGGCGTCGAAGCCGGGCCCGTCGTCCGTGACCTCGAAGCGGAGACCGCCCGCCTCCTCGAAGAGCCGGATCGTCACCTGGGCGCCGGCGGCGTGCTTGGCCGCGTTCTGCAACGCCTCCAGGCAGCAGAAGTAGACGGCGGCCTCGACGTCGCCGGGATAGCGGCCCGTGCCCTCGGCGAACACATCGACGGCCAGCGGGCTGCGATCGCCCGCCGCCCGCAGGGCCGGGCCGAGGCCGGCGTCGACGAGCAGCGGCGGGTAGATCCCGTGGGCCAGGTTGCGCAGCTCGGCGATGGTGTCCTTCACGTCGTGGCCGAGCTGGTCGAGCATCTCGGCCGCCGTCTCCGGGTCCTCGGCCAGGAGATCCCGGGCCAGTCGCAGGTTCACGGCCAGGGCGACGAGATGCTGTTGGGCCCCGTCGTGGAGGTTGCGCTCGATCTTGCGCCGCTCGCCATCGGCGGTGGCCACGATGCGGGCCCGCGACGCCCGCAGCTCCTCGTTGGCGCGGCGCACCTCGTCGAAGCTGGCCTGGAGGGCGGAGTCGAGCTGGACGTTGTGGAGGGCGAGCCCGCTCTGGCGGGCCAGTTCGGCCAGGACCCGGTCGTCCTCCTCGGTGAACCGGTCGCCGTCGCCGGGGCGCTCCACCACGATCAGGCCGAGCAGCTCGCCGGAGTGGGTCACCGGCGCCACCCGCAGCTGCGCGGCCGGGCGACCCTCCAGCAGCGCCGGCAGCCACACCGACACCCAGGCCTGGCCCGAGACACCGGCCCGGGCCACCACCGACCGCTCCTTGTCGCCCACCAGCAGGCGGATGGGATCGGCGCCGGGCACCGACACGCCCCGCTCCAGCACCCCGGCCGTTCCCGTCCAGACCTCGGCCCGGCGCAGCGCCATCGTCTTGCGCAGCGACTCGGCCAACTGCAGGAGCAGCTCGTCCATCGGGATGGCCCGGCTGAGGCGGGTACCGAAGGTGCGCAAGACCTCGTCGGGGGCATGGCGCTCCCCGTAGACGAGGCGGTTGGCCACGTCCGCCAGGCGGTCCCGGGCCGGCCGGTAGAGGGCGGCGGCGACCCCGGCGGCCACCAATGAGAGGACGAACAGACCCCGGTCCGACTCGTCCGGAACCCGACCGAGGCCGACGACGGTCACCAGGTAGACCGCCACCGTCACCAGGGTGAGACCGGTGAGCGACACGGCATGGACGAGCACCCGGTCGACGCGGGCGGCGAGGCGGGGCGAGGCGCTGGCGGCCAGGGCCAGCGGGATCAGCGCCGTCCAGGCGCCGGCGCTGGCGGCAGCGTGCTCGGGCCAGTCGACGAGGACTTTGAGGGCGGCCACGACCAGGACCGCCTCCGCCGCCAGGGCCGCTCCGCAGCCGACCCACTGGAGCCGCTGACGTTCCAGACCGGCGGTGCGGAGGTACGACTGGTGGGCACCGGGAAGAGCGGCGACCAGGGCCACCAGCCAGGCCGCGGCCCACAGCGCCGGGCCGGGACGCCCGGAACCGGCGGCCAGGGCCAGGCCGGCGGCGGTACCGGTGGCGTAGAGGACACCGACCGTCCACCGGCGGGCGCCACTGCCGAGGATTCCCCCGGGGAGGGCGAGCAGGAGGTGGGCGGCGATGGCCGGCAACACCAGGGCGCCGACAAGGCGGACGGCGTCGGCGACCGAGGCGCCCGTCCCCGTCCAGCCCGCCGCCTCGGCTCCGGCGCCGGCGAAGGCGGCGGCGGCGACCGCCGTGCCGGCCAGGAGGAGGACCCCCAGGCGGCACAGGGAACGCTGGACGGCGAGGACCGTGCCCGCTCCGGCCCAGGCGAGGACGAGGAGGAACCGCAGCCCGTCGGTTGGGCCGGTTCCGTCCCGGCCGGCCAGGACCAGCCCGGCCACGTCGATGGCAAGCGTCAAGGGCACCAGGCCGATCCACCAACGCAGTGGGGCGGGCGCGGCCGATCGCTCCATCGGCTCGCTGGTCCCGGCAGCCGGCGAGGTGAGCGTGGCGGTCATCGTTTCACCATCCCCATCGTCGGTCTTCGGGCGCTCCGAAACGACCAGGGAGGCAGGCGTCCGGGAGGGGGTGGTGGCACTACCGCCGGACCGGTGGCGGCTCATCGTTCCTCCCGCAGGGCGGTGGCCACCGGCGTCCGGGCCGCCGAGCGGCTGGGAAGGACGGCGGCGGCATGGGCGAGCACGAACAGGGCGGCCATGACCCCCAGGCTGGCCAGCCAGGGCGTGGTGGGGTCGGGGACCACTCCGAGGTCGTCGGCGAAGAGCCGCCACCCGGTCCGGCCCGCGGCCCATCCGAGCGGGACCCCCACCACGGCGGCGGCACAGGCCACCAGCGTCGCCTGGACGAGCACGACCCGGGCCGCCTGGGCGCGGGTGGCGCCCACCGCCCGCAGGGCGGCCAGCGAGCGCCGGTTGCGGCGGCCGACGAGGACGAGGGCATGGATGGTGGCGGCCACCCCGAGCACGGCCAGGGCCGCGGCCAGCAGGTTGGGGAGGTTGCCGATCCGGTCGAGATAGGACACGTCGGTCGGGGGCGCAGGCCGCGTCATGCAGTCGACGCCACACTGACCGAAGGCAGCCTGGAAGTGGGCGTCCACGGCGGCCGTGGATCCGCCAGGGCGGACCCTGACGTACTGGAAGCCGACCTCGGCGTCGGGTGCCACCCGGCGCAGCCCGGCCAGGGTGAACAGGACGCCGTCGCCCGTCCCGGAGGGCAGCACGCCGGCGCCGACGACCCGGTACCGGCGGCTCGACTCGCCCACGGTGATGCCCAGCCGGTCGCCGACACCGGCACCGAGGCGGGCGGCCAACCGCCGGCTCAGCACCACCTCGTCGTCGGCGGCGGGAACCCGCCCGGCGGTGACGGTCGGGCCCAGACCCATGTCGCTCAAGGCCAGCAGCGACGCCTCCCGGCCGCCGACGACCCCGGAGGCGTCGGCGGCCATGGAGATGGCCGCGACGTCGGGGTCCCGGCTGAGGACATCGGTGATGGCCTCGTCCTCGAAGCGGCCGTAGCCGTCCCAGGCGGCGAGGTCGAAGTCCTGGCCGTAGAAGGCCGGGTGGCTCGCCAGCCGGTCGAGGCTGGAACCGAACGTGGCCACCGCCACCACCGCCACGACGGCGGCGGCGCTCCCCACCGCCGCGGCCCGCACCGCCCGGCGGGCCCCACCGGCCTGTCCGGCCAAGGCGGCGCCGACCCGAACCGACAGGGGCCCGGCCGCCATCGCCCGGC
>JBOGFE010000528.1:0-3863 GCA_050741935.1 Acidimicrobiia bacterium
GTCGGCGCCGTCCGGCGACGGCCCGGGCTCAGCGTCGCCTACGTCCCCCAGACCGAGACGGTCAACTGGAACTTCCCCGTCACCGTGGGCGAGTGCGTGCTCATGGCCCGGGGGGGCCGGCGCCTCCCGTGGTCGAGCAGGGAGGAGCGGGCCGAGGTGGCCCGGGTGCTGGAGCGCCTCGGCCTCGGCCACCTGGAAGGCCGCCACATCCGCCGCCTGTCCGGGGGCCAGCAGCAGCGGGTCTTCATCGCCCGCGCCCTGCTCCGCCAACCCGAGCTGCTGCTCATGGACGAGCCGACGGCCGGGGTCGACGTGGCCACCCGCCACGAGGTGCTCCACCTGCTCGACGAGCTGCACGCCGACGGCATGGCCATCCTCCTCACCACCCACGACCTGAACGGCGTGGCCGCCCACCTCCCGAAGCTGGTGTGCCTCAACACCGAGGTGATGGCGGCCGGTGAGCCGGGCAAGGTGCTCACCCCCGAGGTGCTGGAGCGGACCTACGGCGCCCCCATGGACGTGCTCGAACACGCCGGGATGCCGTTCGTGGTCGACCGCTACGAGCCGGGCCGGGTCGTGCGGTTCCACCGGCGGGGAACGGGGGCGTAGCCCATGGAGCAGCTCCTGCGGCCGTTCGGCTTCGAGTTCTTCGTCAACGGGCTGGTGGTGGCCACGCTGTCGGGCGCGCTGTGCGGGCTCATCGGCGTCTACGTGGTCCTCAAAGGGATGAGCTACATCGGCCACGGCCTGTCCCACGCCATCTTCGGCGGCTTCGCGGCCAGCGCCCTGCTGGGCGTCAACTTCTTCCTCGGCGCCGGGGTGTGGGGCTTCGCCTCGGCCATGATGATCAACGGGGTCACCCGGAGGCGCCGGGCCATCGGCTCCGACGCCGCCATCGGTGTCATCACCACCGCCTCCTTCGCCATCGGCGTGGCCCTCATCAAGCTCTACGGCAGCGGGGGCAAGAATCCCGACGCCCTCCTCTTCGGCCAGATCCTGGGGGTCAGCGACACCGACGTGCTCGCCCTGGTCGGCGTCACCGTCGCCGTCTTCCTCATCGTCTTCTTCTGCTACCGGCCGCTGCTCTTCTCCACCTTCGACCCCGAGGTGGCCGAAGTCTCCGGCGTGCCCACGGCCCGGGTGGATGCCCTCCTCACCCTCGCCCTGGCCGCCGCCATCCTGACCACCATGAACGTGCTCGGTGTCACCTTGGTGGCGGCCACGCTGGTGATCCCGGCCGTGGTGGCCCGCATGCTCACCGATTCCTTCTCCCGGATGCTGGTCCTGGCCACCGTGATCGGCGCCCTGTGCGGATTCGTGGGCATGAACCTGAGCTACCACCTCGACATCCCGTCGGGGCCGATGATCGTGCTCACCGGATCGGCCCTCTTCGCCGTGGTCTTCGCCGCCACCGGCAGCCGGGGCCTGCGCCGGGCCGTCGACCTGCGGGACCACGCCGGCGAGCTGACCGCCTAGAATCCATATCAATGAACATTGATTTGGATTGCCCGGCGGACGAGCTGCGCGTCCTGGCCGACCCTCTGCGGTGGCGCATCGTCGAGCTGCTGGCGGCCGAGGAGCTCTGCGTCTGCCACCTGGTGGAGATGCTCCCCGCCTCCCAGTCGCTGATCAGCCACCACCTGCGCGTGCTGCGGGACGCCGGCGTGGTCGAGTCGGAGCGCTTCCGGTACTGGACCTACTACCGCCTGCGCCCCGACGCCCTCCTCGGACTGGCCGGACGGCTCACCGAGCTGGCCCGGGGTGCACCCCCCTCCAACGGCCGGCGCCGGCCCTGTTGCTGAGGTGGTCTCGCTCGGCCGGGCGGCGGCGGCGGAGGCGGTCGGAACGGGCCTGCTGGTGGCCGTGGTCGTGGGGTCGGGGATCTTCGCCGAGCGGCTCTCCCCGGGCGACTCCGGACTCCAGCTCCTGGAGAACTCGACCGCCACCGCCCTGGGCCTGGTGGCCCTCATCCTCGCCTTCGGCCCCGTCTCCGGGGCCCACTTCAACCCGGTGGTGACGCTGGCCGACCGGCTCCTGGGCGGGATGGCCACGGGCCGGGCCGCCGTCTACGCCGCCGCCCAGGTGGCGGGCGGCTGCACGGGGGCGGTGGTGGCCAACCTGATGTTCGACCTGCCCGCTCTCGACTGGTCGGCCACGGCACGAAATGGCAGCCAACTGTGGCTGGGCGAGGTGGTGGCCACTTTCGGGCTGGTCACCGTCATCCTCGGCGTCGTGCGCACGGGACGGCCGGAGGCCGCCCCCTTCGCTGTTGGCGCCTACATCGGCGCCGCCTACTGGTTCACCTCCTCGACCAGCTTCGCCAACCCGGCGGTGACCCTGGCCCGCACCCTGACCGACACGTTCAGCGGCATCCGTGCCGCCTCTGTCCCACCTTTCGTCATTGCCCAGCTGGCCGGCGCGCTGCTGGCCGTGGGCCTGGCCCGGTTCCTGCACGCTCCCCTTTCCCACGCCGCCGAGGACGTGGTCCTCCCGCACGGCCGGGACTGACCCGAGAAGGAGTCGCACCATGCCCGATCTCGACCAGCTCGCCCTCGACCAGCAGCTCGCCCTCCGCAGCGCCGCCGCCAACCTCTTGGACGACTTCTCCGGGATCTTCGGCCAGGAGACCATCGAACGGTTCCTGGCCAGCAGCTACGACCAGTTCGCCCACCGCTCGAGCGTGACCAACTTCCTGCCCCTCATGGCCGAGCGCTTCGCCCGCATGCGGCTCAAGGCGCTGGCCAAGGTGGAGGGCAGGCACGACGACGGCATCCCCATCGTCCTGTTCCTCTGCACCCACAATGCCGGCCGCTCCCAGATGGCGCTGGGGTGGTTCAACCGCCTGGCCGGCGGCCGGGCCGTGGCCTGGTCCGGCGGGTCGGAGCCCGGCGACGAGGTGAACCCGTCGGCGGTGGCGGCCATGGCCGAGGCCGGTATCGACATCGCCCGGGAGTTCCCCAAGCCCTGGACGGACGAGATCGTGCGGGCCGCCGACGTCGTGGTGACCATGGGCTGCGGCGACGCCTGCCCCATCTTCCCCGGCAAGCAGTACGTCGACTGGGAGCTCGACGATCCGCACGGCCGGGGCGTCGACGCCGTGCGTCCGATCCGCGACGAGATCGAGGGCCGGGTCCGCAAGCTCCTCGACGAGCTCGCCGTCCGGGCCGAGGGGTGACCGCTCAGCACGGAACGGTGGGATCGGCGCCGTTGTTGGTGGGGGCGTCGTCGTTGTCGGCCACCTCGTTGGCACAGATCTGGCGCTGGGGTTCCCGCTGGATCTTGACCCCGTAGCCCTGGTTCCCGGTCAGGCGGTTGCCGACCACCACGTTGTCCAGCCCGTCGGCGTCGGTGTCGCCGCCGAGGCGGATCCCGGCCCCCTCGTTGCCGGTGGAGGTGTTGGCCCGGAAGACGTTGCCGTTGCCCCGGGCCGAGAACCCGGCGCCGTCGGGGTCGTCGCCGCCGCTGCAGTGGTTGTGCTCCACCAGGTTGGAGGAGGCGCCCTCCTTGATGTCCACGCACTCCGCCGGTGAGGTGATGACGTTGTCGTGGACCCAGTTGTCGTTGGAGGCGTCGGGCTCGCCGGTGGGGTTGCGGTGGACCTGCTCGGGTGAGGTGCCGATGTAGACGCCCTCGCCGTTCTTCTCGTCGTCCTCGGCGTCGAAGTCCCGGCCGCAGCGTTCGATGCGGTTCCCGGCCACCTCGTTGCCGGTGGAGAAGTACTTGACCCGCAGGCACTCCCCCGCCGCGTCCCGCAGCACGTTGTTGACGATCCGGACCCCGGTGGCCTGGAAGACCCAGACCAGGATGTCGGCCCGGGCGATCTCGAAGCCCTCGATGGTGATGTGGTCGTGATTGACCTCGAC
>JBOGFE010000529.1:0-5656 GCA_050741935.1 Acidimicrobiia bacterium
GTCGCCACCGGCCTGGGCCGACGCCACGGGGATCGAGGCCGGAGCCGGCGCCGGCTCACCTGCGTCGGGGATGGCCGAGGTGGGCGGGCGGATGAACGCCGTCACCATGGCCGGCCCCGGCTGGCCGTGGCGGTCGACGACTCGCCCCTCCCACAGCAGCGGGGCCGGCGACCTCCGGCCCGCCTGGTCCGCGGCGCGGGCGGCCGGTCCGGGGCCGGCCACGACAACGAGCGCGAGAAGCACGGCGAACGAGCGGCGGTGAGACACGGGATGACCTCCTGGGGCCGAGTCATCCTTCCAACGACGCTTCGTCCCTTTCGTGACGGTTCGGGCGACCCCAACGCCTCTGAGTGTTCGGCCCGGCACTCTCGGTCACCATCAGATTCGCAGTGCTGGCGACGCGAGGGGGCTCAGCGCATCCACTGCTGGAGGATGTAGCGGTAGAACTCGTCCAGGTCCACGTCGGTGAGGACGTCGACCTCCCGTCCGCCGGCGTCGATCATGATCCGCCCCTGGCTCGGACCTTCGGTGATGACGGTGGTCGGACGGGGCTTGTGCACGAAGAGGTCCGGCCGCCCCAGGTAGGCGGTGGTCAGCACATCCCAGAAGAAGTAGGCCTGGTGGGTGACGAGGGCGTAGCACTGGCCGGCGAAGTCGTAGAGGGGATGGCGCCGCTGCCGGCTCAGCCGGCGGAGGAACTCCGGGGTGACCGGCACCCGGTCGGTGAGGTCGAGGGGGCAGATGGTGATGGGAATGGCCGTCTCCCAGAGGCGGGCCACCGCCGGCGGGTCCCAGTAGGCGTTCCACTCGGCGGTCACGTCCTGGCCGCCCTCGAGGAGGGGGTCGACATTGCCGGCGACCTCGAGGGCGCCGCCCATCCACACCACCCGGGCGATGTTCGCCTCGATCGACGGCGCCAGGTCGAGCGCCGCCGCCACCGTGGTGAGCGGCCCGGTGACGAGCACCGTGACGAGCTCGGGAGCCTCGGCCAGGAGCCGGGCCATGAACGCCTGGCCGGTTTCGGGCACCAGCGGCGTGTCGATGGTCTCCCGCTCGTTGAGGATCGGCAGCTGGTCGACGGTCATGGAGTCCCGGCGGAACAGGCGGGGGAAGGGGTTCAGGCCCCGGACCGTGCTGCGGGCCACCGGCACGGACGAGCGCCCCATGAGGTCGAGCAGCTTGCGGGTGGCGCCCACCGCCGCCGCCGGGTAGCAGTCCGCCGGCGTGACCACCACGGCCAGCGGGTCGACATGGTCCATGGTCATGAGCAGGGCCGTGGCCAGGTAGTCGTCCACGCCGCCGTCGTGGTCCAGGATGACGGGTTGGCGGGCCATCACGGGCGGGCGCTGGGTTCGGCCATGACGCCGCGGACGATAGGCGAATCCCCGCGGGCTGCGCCGGGGCAGGACTTCGTGCCCCGAGGGGCAACATCGGGTGCTTGACGGGGCGGGGCATCACGCCCCTTCGCCCGCCCGGCGGCCAACTCTCCGCCCCGACGCCCACACTTACCATGGCGCGGTAGGGAAAGGTGCGGCGTATGCGTGAGCGTGACCGCCGACCGGACGGTGATTTCTCCCCGGGCTCGCGACCGGCCACTGGACACCGGCCTCCGGCTGGCATCCCTCCCCTGCTCTCCCTGCAGCGGTTGGCCGGGAACCGGGCGGTGCAGGAGCTCCTCGGTGTGCAACGCCACGCGCTGAGCCTTGACGAGCTCACCGACGAGAGCATCGAGCAAGACCTGCCCGTCCAGAAGGTGGCCCTCGCCACCCCGGCCGACGTCCCCCAGGCCGAGCATGATCGGCTGGTGCAAAAGGGAGCCGACATCACCCAGAAGGCCACGGCCGCCTACGGCGAGCTGGCGGCCACCAAGGGCGGCGACAACAAGACCCTCCGCCACCTCGGCAAGTCGTTCCAACGAGGTGTTCTCACCGCTCCCTCGCCCATCGTGGAGGTCAGAGCCAACCTCCTGCCCCCCGCCCGGCAGGCCGAGCTGGCCGCCGCGGGGCCGGACTCCCGGTGGTTCTGGTGGGACATGGCCAACGGGGAGGACTACCGCATCAAACACCGGAACTGGGGCGGCGGGTTCGCGACACAGAACAGGATCAGCGGTGGCGGCATCATCGACGGAATCGGGATCCGCGACCTGGCCGCCGACTCCCGTCCCCTTCTGAAGAGGGTCCTGCTCCACGAGGGCGTGCACCAGATCCAGTGGGAGAACACCGCCCGGCATGTCTCGACCCCCGAGAGCGACTACCGGAAGGAGTTCGAGGCGTACTGGGTGAGTGGCGAGTTCGCCAACATTCGAGATGCCACCCGGCGGGCCGCGGCGATCCGGACCCACATCGTCGGCGCCGGACCCACGGACACCAACACGGTGTACATCGAGATTCGGGACTGGTACCACACCCAGGCGACAGCCCTCGAGCAGGCTGCCATCGACGCGATCCGCATCGGCAACGTCGGCGGGCTGGCGTGGTGGCAGATGAACATCCACATCAAGCGGTTGCTGGGCGAGCTCCGCACCGGCGGCACCGACGATGAGCGGCTGGCGGAATGGAAGAAACTCGACCGGTCCGAGAAGCGCCGGGCGCTGGCCGATCCGGCCCTGGCGGCCAAGATCAAGCGGACCGTGTCCATCACGGGAAGCGCCTGGGGTAGGGCGGTCGGCGTCGTCTAGACGCCGTCCTCCGCGCGCTCGGCCTGCGACGTGCACGCGTCCAGGTCGCGGCGGACGGGAGGTTCGTCCCTATTTGCCCTTGTGTGGCGATTTGGAGTGGCGTCACCGCCCACTCCGGGACACGTTGGACAAGGGAGGAGGGACGCCATGACGAACGAGCAGACCCAGCTCCAATCCCCCCGGCCCGACGGTGGGCTCGCCCAACGGATCTCCATGACGGAATGGGCCCTTCCCCCCGCCACCATCGACGTTGGGGACACCGCGGCTCCGCCGCGACCGGGTTGCCTCAGCCGCACTTCGGCTTGACGAAGCGGTTCAGCCAACCCCAGTTCCCTGGGCACGCGCTCGGGGCGGACACGGCACGTGCCCCTTCGTGCAACCGGCGCTGCCCCAGAGGACGTACCTCGGTTGTTGTCTTGTCCTGAGGGCCGTACTCCAGTTGGAGATCATGCGCTGGTGGGGTGACGAGCCTGCTGGAGTCCCATCTCATCAAAGGGACCGGCACAGGCCAACAACGTACGGCGCGGGCAACAGGGCGGTATCCGATTGGTTCCAGCAGCCCGCGGCCCCTGCCTCGGGTCGCTCAGCCGCGGGCCCCTCGTGGAACCTTGGTCACCTCCAGAGGTCGGTCGGAAATCGTGCTGTCGGACAGCTGCTCTCAGGCCGCGGATCGTGCTCGGCCGCACCGGTTGCCAACGTCCAGCGCTACGCGGACATCAACCATCCGGAAGAGGGGCGCCTGTGGGTCTCTGAATCCTGGCAGTTCTTCAAGCGGGCCGACCGGCCGCGAGAACTGTGGGCCGACAGGGAGCAGATCGAGATAGCAGCGTCCCTCATGCAACTGAACCCCTCCGGCATTCTGACGGTGGCCCCCGCTGAGAAGCGCACATTCCTGGGCCGCGAGTACCACAGGGTGAAGGTCCTCGATCGACCTGGTGTGCCGAAGCAACTCGCCGGCAAGAAGAAGGTCGACCCACTGAAGCAAGGAGCAGAAGAACCCTTCGCCCTCGTCCGAACCTGGCTCGAGGCTCACAGGAGCAGCACCTCGAAGAAGATGATGTCCGACTTCCAGGAGCGGTTTCCGAATCCCTACCCCTCCCAGGGGTTCCGGTTCGGTGCGCTCTCAGCCATCAAGATCCAACTGTCCCTCGAACTCGACCGGCTCATGACCGGCCAGCCCGGACGGGATGCGCCCGCGCCGGTGACAGCCCTGGCGGCGTTCCTCGGCGAGTGGGAAACCAGGATCTCAGTGGTGAACTCCGAGCCGGCCCACGCGTTCAAGTTCCTGTGCACCGAATGCGGTGGTTTCTCGAAGATGGTGATGGGCGGACGTGACGCGGGACAGCAACACGCGCTCGCTGGCGACCGGATGATGATGAAGGGCCTCGAGGCGCTCCCCGGCCCATGGCAGAACCACTACGCCGCTGTGCTCATGACCGACCGCGGCGACCGCGTCTCGCTCGAGAGCGCGGCCGGGATGGACGACTGGTGGTTTGGTATGTACGGCGACCAGCGCACCGACCAGACGTTCATCATCAAGACGCTGCTCACCAAGTTCGAGAAGGGTGAAGCGAACGGGGAACCTCTCAGCCGGGAGTCAAGCGCGTACGTACGGGCCACGCTGAGGGGCGACGCCCTCACCGCCTCGAGGATGGGCACTCGACTTGGCAAGCTCAAGCCCATCATCGACGGGCTGCTGAGGCAAGCGACAGATGTGAGCGACGCCCGAACCCCTTCGAGCGAGACGGCGGGTGACTTCCGCCCCGACATCGACCCCATCCCCACAACGTTCTGGGACAGCGATTAGGGCCATGGGCCGGCGCCGGCCGGCCGGATGGGCTCAGTTGAAGTGCGGAGTTGCGCGGCGGTTCACAGGCAGGCGCTGGGGTTGAGGCACGCCTCGGCGAGGAAGAGCACCACCCGGAACCGGCGGTCGACGGTGGTGTCGTCGGAGAACTCCCACAGCGCGCCGGCCAGTGAGCCTTGGAACACCGTGCTGCCGTCGGTCGGACCGCAGACGGGGCCGTCGTCGACGCACGGGTGCTTCCACCAGCCCGCCGTGGCGTTGCGCCCGTAGTCGTCGAAGTCGCTGCCGAAGGGGCCGAGCGGCGAACCCTCCAACCAGCCGGCCGGCTCCTGTTCCACCCACCCGTCGGCGCCGGCGTCCGCCGAGCCGGAGAACAGGTATCCGTCCTCGCCCCGGGCCGGGGTGGCGGCGTCGAGCCAGCGCCGGCCGATGAGATGGGTGACCTCGGTGTCGTCGTAGGCCGCTCCGACACCGGCCTGCAACAGCCGCCGGCCTTCACCGGAGCGGGCGCCGCCGGCCATGCACACCAGCACCTGCAGGGTCCCGGGTCCGTCGACGGTGCGTCCCCCGGCCAGCGAGTACAGGTGAAAGACCGCGCCGGCGCCGTCGCCCACACCGAGTCGCACGGGCCCCGCGGCGGCGCTGAGATCGCGGTACCCCGGCTCGCGGCCCCGCCCGTTGCAGCCGAAGACCCCGATCGGCTCCGCACCGGCCGGCGCCACCGGGACGGGGCCCTCGGAGATGGTGGCGACGAAGGGCTGGAGCCGCCGCTCGAATCCGGCCGGCTCCGAGACCTCGGGGGCCCGCCCGTCGGGATGAACGGTGACGACGGCGGTGACCGTCCGCTCGATCCGCACCCCGGTGACGGGCGCCGACTCCAGGCCCGAGGCGGGGACCGACGCCTGCGAGGCGAGCAGGATCAGGACCGCCCCCACCAGAAGCCGCTGCCGCACCGACGAATTGTCCCCCAAACAACCGCGAGGCAGCTTGTGATAGCAGTCTGATATCATCAGTCGATGGACATCCTGCTCCGAGGCCTGCCTGACGACGTGCACGCCCAGCTGGTGCGACGAGCGCGGACCCAGAAGAAGAGCGTGCGCGCCTATGTCGTCGAGGTCCTCTCCGCCCACGTCAACACGCTCAGCGTCGACGAGTGGCTGGAAGCGGTCCAG
>JBOGFE010000530.1:0-16269 GCA_050741935.1 Acidimicrobiia bacterium
GTGCGGGAGCTGGCCGCCCGCCACGAGGGGCTGTCGGCCGGCGACGTGGTCATGTCCGGCGGCCTCACCGAAGCGGTGCCGGTGGCGGCCGGGGACATGGTCAGCGCCCGTTTCGACCGCCTCGGAACGGTGGAGCTGGCCTGTTCGTGAGCGACGGTTGGGTGGCCGTGGCCGCGGTCGTGGCGCTCCCGCCGGGGGCGGTGGTGGCCTGGCGGCTGGACCCGGCCCCCCCGGTCGCCGTGTTCAACGTCGATGGCGAGCTCTGCGCCGTCGACGGTTCGTGCCCGCACCGGGGCGGTCCGCTGGCCGAGGGCGTGGTTCGCGACGGCGTCGTGACGTGCCCGCTCCACTGGTTCCGCTTCGACCTGCGCACCGGCGAGCACGTGGGCGACTCCGGGCGGCGCCTCCGCCGCTATCCCGTGCGGATCTCGGACGGGATGGTGGAGGTGCTCCTGCCTCCCGACCCGCCGGCCCTGTCGCTGCGGGAGCGTCTGCTCGCCGCCGGCCGGGAATGGAAGGCCGTCCATGGCGAAAGCCGCTGACCTGCAACGGTGGGCCGCCGGCCTGGCCGAGGTGGCCGGCGCCGGCCTGCGGATGACGGCCAGCCTCTACGAACGGGAACGCTTCGAGGAGGTGGCCCGGATCGCCGCCGACATCCGGGTGGCGGCGGCATCGCTGCCGGAAACGGCCGGCGGTGAGGTCGCCGTCCCCGTGCCCCATGGCATCGCCGGGTTCCCGCCTGGGGGCGGGCCCAAGGCCGCGGTCGGGGCCCTGGTGGGCAACGACGAGGGCGAGATCCTCCTGGTGCAGCGGTCCGACTCGGGGGCGTGGCTGTTCCCCGCCGGCCTGGCCGACATCGGCTACTCCCCCGCCGAGGTGGCCGTCAAGGAGACGGCCGAGGAGACGGGCATGGCCGTCGAACCCGTCTCGCTGGCGGCCGTCTTCGACGCCACCCGTTTCGGCGTCCCGCTGCCCCTGTACCTGCTCGTCTTCGCCTGCCGGCTGGTCGGCGGCCGGCTGCGCCCGCATCCCCTGGAGACCACGGCGGCCGGCTTCTTCCCCCGGGAGCGCCTGCCCGGGCCGCTGGTGGGCGGCGACCGGTGGGTCGACCTCGCCTTCGCCGCCCTCTCCGGTCCTCCCCGCCCCTGCGCCTTCGACTGAGCGGTACCCCTCGGAATGGTCCAGGGGTTACAGGTCGGTGCCGCCGGCCACGGCGGTGAGGCCGCGGACCCCGATGCCGCCGTCGGCCCGGAGCACCGAGCCGGTGACCGTCTTCGAGTTGTCCCGGGAGGCGAGCAGCACGTAGAGGCCGGCGTAGTCGTCGGCCGTGGGCAGGAAGCCCAGTGGTGTGACGGCCTTGACCAGATCGTCGATGCCCGGCACCCCGCCCAGGGGCACCCGGTCGAACCCGAGGCAGGATGGACCGCGCAGGTCGCTGGCGCATCCGCCGGGAGCCACGCCGTTGACCCGCACCTTGGGGGCCAGCTCGAACGCCATCTGGGTGACGAGGCCTCGCACGGCGTGCTTGGACGCGGTGTAGAAGGCGCCGCCCCCGCCGGGGTCGAAGCCGGCGTTGGAGACGGTGTAGATCACGCTGCCTCTCGTCTTGACCAGTTCCTTGAGCGCCGCCTTCGTCCCCAGCAGGTAGCCCTTCACGTTGATCCCCATGACCTCGTCGAAGACCTCGCCGATCATGTGGATGGGAAGTTGGGCGACGGGGATGGAGTAGTCCCAGATGCCGGCGTTGCCGACGAAGGTGTCGAGCTTGCCGAACGCCTTCACCGTCGTCGCCACCGCCTTGGTGTTGGCGGCATGACTGGTGACGTCACCCTTGATGGTGACGAGCTCCTGCCTGCCGAAGTCGGTGCGGAGCTTCTCGAGCTTCTCGGCCGACTTGTCCAGCACGCCCACCCGGGCGCCCTCCCGGATGAACCGCTCGACGATGGCCCGCCCCAGGCCCGACCCTCCGCCGGTGACCAGCGCCACGTGATCCTCCAGCCATCCCATGGTTCGCTCTCCTTTGTCCTCAGCCGGGGTGGTGGCCCCAGGAACTCACCGACGCCAGCGCGCCGGGCTGCCACGTGGCGTCGTCGACGAGGTGACCGCCATAGCCGTATTCGACCTCGAAGCCCGACGGCGAGCGGGCGTAGAACGAGATCATGCGGTCGTTGGTGTGGCGTCCCAGGCTGCGGGCCACCGGGATGCCCTCCGACTGGACCACGTCGTAGGCGGCCCCGACGTCGTCGATGTCGTTGAGCTCCACCATGAAGTGGTGCAGGGCGCTGACCCCCACCTCGAGGATGGCCAGGCTGTGGTGGCGGGGGTTCGTGTGCAGGAAGGTCGCCTTGAACGGGGCGAGCAGGTAGTCGGAGAGCCGGAACCCCATGACGTCCTGGTAGAAGCGGACGGCCGGCTCCAGGTCGGGCACCATGAGCACGATGTGGCCCAGGCCCAGCTCGCCGGTCTTGAAGCCGGCGATGTCCCGCCCCGGGGTGAACTCGCCGTCGCCCCGGTCGGGACCGCAGAACAGCTCGACCCGATGGCCGGCGGGGTCGGAGAAGCTGACCAGGTTGGCCACCCGCCGGGTCTCCAGCTCCTCCTTGGTGCCGGCGGCGACGACCACCCCGGCCGCCTCCAGCTCGCCGGCGGCGGCGTCGAGGGCGGCGACGTCGGTCACCTCCCAGCCGTAGCAGGCGCCCCCTTCGGCGCTGCCCTCTTCCACCGCCAGGCGGTGGTGGCGTTCGTCCATGCGCAGGTGGAGGGTGCCGTTCTCACCGGGGACGGCCTGCATGCCCAGCACGTTGCAGGCGAAGCCCGTCCAGGCGTGCGGGTCCTCTGCGGTGATGCGCACGTAGCCGAGCGACTGGACCTGCATGGGTGTCCCCCCTCTGCCTGCGCCCATTGAGCGGCGGGCCGCAGAGGGTGGTCAACGCCGCCGTTCCGCTGAACAGAACTACTCCCGGCTGCCGACCGGGGCGGGGAGCGAGGGCACGGCGACGGGGTGATAGCCGAGATGGCGGCTGACCGCCAGGGTGGCGGCCCGGATGGCGGGGATGAGCGAGTCGGCGGAGATCCGCCCCACCGGGCCCGACACGGACATGGACGCCACCACGGCCCCGTCGTGACCGAAGATGGGTGCGGCCACACAGGCCAGGCCGATGCTGGCCTCTTCCCGGTCGAAGGACACGCCGGCCCGGCGGATCCGCTCCAGCGTCTCCAGGAACACCACCGGGTTGGTGATGCTGTAGGGCGTCATGGCCACCAGCCCGCCGGCGATGACGTTCTTGACCACCTCGGGCGGGCTGAAGGCGAGGATGGCCTTGCCCACCCCGGTGCAGGTGGCCGGCACCCGGCCGGCGACCCGGGACGGGGAGCGCACGCTGCGGTGGCTGACCAGGCGCTCGATGTAGAGGACGTCGATGCCGTCCAGCTTGGCCAGGTGGATCATCTCCCGGGTGGTGGCCAGGAGGTCCTCCATGTACGGCAGGGCCACCTCCCGCAGCCGGAGCCGGTCCTGGACCAGCCCGCCCAGCTCGAAGAACCGCAGCCCCAGGCGGTAGCGGCCCGCCGCCGAGCGCTCCACTCCCCGCCACGACTCCAGCAGGGCGAGGATGCGGTGGGCCGTGGACTTGGGGAGCCGGGAGCGCACGGCCAGCTCGGCCAGGCTGAAGTCGGGCTGCTCGGGGCCGAAGGCTTCGAGGAGCGCGAGGAGCTTCCCGGCCGCCGTCGTCGTGTCCGCGGCGCGCGCAGGAGCATTCCGTTCAGAAGAACGCCCTGGTGGCAAAGGTCCCCCCGTCAGCCACACACTCTCGTCTCAGCAGCCAAAGCTAGTCCAGATTGAGCGAAGGTTCACTCGCTGGATTCCATCTGTTGGAACGACGCGGTTGACGAACGGGAGGTACCGGTGACCACGACGGCCGCGGACCTGACCTACGAGGCCACCTCCCGGGTGGAGCAGGCCGGCGACCTCAAGCTGCACTACCACGAGGCCGGCCCGGGGCCCGGGGCGCCCCCGGAGACGGCGGCAACACCGCTCGTCCTGCTGCACGGGGGCGGCCCCGGTGCCTCGGCGTGGAGCAACTGGAAGCAGAACATCGGTCCCCTGGCCGAGCAGTTCCGGGTGCTGGCCGTCGACCAGCCCGGCTACGGGCGCTCCGACAAGCCGATCGTCCGGGGCGGCCTGTGGGAGTTCTACGCCCGGGCGGTGCGGGACCTGATGGACACCCTGGGCGTGGAGAGGGCCCACTTCATCGGCAACTCACTGGGGGGCGGGACCACCCTCAAGCTCGCCCTCGACCACCCCGAGCGGGCCGGGCGGCTCATCCTCATGGGCCCGGCCGGGGGGACGCTGCCCATCACCAGCTCGTGGCCGTCCGAAGGCCTCAAGACGCTCATGCGCTTCTACGCCCCGCCCGGCCCGAGCCGGGAGAGGATGCAGGACCTGATCGACGTGATGATGTTCGACTCCACCAAGGTCGACCCCGGCGTGCTGGAGGAGCGCTACCAGGCGGCGGTGGAACCCGAAGCCATGGCCATGGCCCAGGCCGTGTTCAAGGCGGTGCAGAGCGGCGATCCGGTCATGGTGGCCGAGGAGCTGTGGCGCGACGTCCACCGGATCGGCCACCGGACGCTGCTCACCTGGGGCCGCGACGACCGGGTGCTGCCGCTCGACGGCGCCCTGTTCATGTTGCGCTACATGCCCGACGCCCGACTGCACGTCTTTCCCAACTGCGGCCACTGGGCCCAGGCCGAGTACACCGTCGAGTTCAACCGCCTGGTGATCGACTTCCTCAGCGCTCCGTAGCACGGGCGCCGGACTCGTTCCGTCGGGCGGAACGGGCCCGGGGACGGCGGGCTCGACGGCGGTTTACCGTCAGCACCGAGAGAGGGAGGACCCATGAAGGTACGTGCGCTGGGCTACGTGGGCGCCGAGTCGCCCGAGGCCAAGCAGTGGGAGGAGTTCGGGCCCGACGTCCTCGGGATGCAGGTGGTGGACGGGGAGGCCCCCGACACCGTGTACCTCCGGATGGACGACCGCCACCACCGCATCGCCGTCCACCAGGGCGCCCGGGACCGGCTGGCCTACCTGGGCTGGGAGATCGCCAGCGACGACGACCTGGCCGAAGGGATCGAGGACCTGGAGCGGGCCGGGATCGCCGTCACCGAAGGCACCGACGAGGAGCTGGAGGCCCGCCAGGTGCGGCGCATGGTTCACATCACCGACCCCGGCGGCGCCCGCCACGAGCTGTACTACGGCCAGCTCAGCCTCCCCAACCAGTTCCACCCCGGCCGGCCCATCGACGGCTTCGTCACCGGCGAGCAGGGCATGGGCCACGTGGTCTGCGTCGTCCCCGACCTCGAAGCCGCCACCCGCTTCTACAAGCTGCTGGGGTTCAAGAAGAGCGACGAGATCTACGCCTTCATCGACGCCGTCTTCTTCCACTGCAACCCCCGCCACCACACCATGGCCGTCACCCAGATCCCCCGGGTGCGGGGACTGCACCACATCATGGTCCAGCTCCAGAGGCTCGACGACGTCGGGATCGCCTACGACATCGTGGCCCGCAAGGGCATCCCCATCACCATGACCCTGGGCCGGCATCCAAACGACCAGATGGTGTCCTTCTACGTGCGCAGCCCCTCCGGCTTCGAGATCGAGTACGGGTGGGGGGCCATCGAGGTGGGCGAGGACTGGACGGTGTCGCAGTACGACGCCGTGAGCATCTGGGGTCACAAGATGGTCGGCACCTCCCCGCCCGCCGCCTTGGAAGAGGCCGTCTAGCCACCCGGCACGAGAAAGGACAGCGACATGGCGGTGAAGTTCCTGACCGACGACTGGGCCAAGGCCCTGACCGAGGCGTGCAACGCCAACTCGAAGTTCACCAAGGCCAGCAAGGGTGTCGAGGCCACCTTCCAGATCAACGTGGCCGAGAGCCCGGAGGCGCCGGCCTTCACCATGCACTGGAGCGACGGGCAGGTGCACGTCACCACCGGTCCCGCCCCCGGCACGCCGGACGTCAACCTCGACCTCAACTACGCCACCATGGTGGAGCTGTCCAAGGGGACCATGAACGGCCCCCTGGCCGTGGCCACGGGCAAGATGGCCGCCGAGGGCAACATGGAGAAGATGTTCAGCCTGGGCAAGGCCATGGACCTGCTGCCCACCATCGAGGCGGGGATCGGGCTCGAGTATTAGGGAAACCGTTTTCCCAGCACGATGAGGCGCCCGAGGTCGCGGTCCGCGGGCGCCTCGTCGCGTTCTGCGACAACAGGTTCATCTGCATTCCGGTAGCCGGAACGGGTTCCTGGCTGGACACTCGGGAGGAATCGGACACTGGCTGTCGTGGCCGACACCGACGTGAACCTGAGCGACCCCGGAACCGGCGCCGCGGTGCGGCGCCCGTGCATGATCCTGGGCTCGGGCAACATCGGCACCGACCTCATGGCCAAGCTGGCCCGCTCCGAGGCGCTCGAGCTCACCGCCGTGGTCGGCATCGACCCGGAGTCCGACGGCCTGACCCGGGCCCGGCGGGCGGGGCTCGACGCTTCCGCCGAGGGCCTCTCCTGGCTGGTCACCGAGGCCGAGCCGGGGACCATCGTCTTCGACGCCACCTCCGCCGCCGCCCACGTGGCCGCAGCTCCCGCCCTGGCCCGGGCCGGGCTCCAGACCGTGGACCTGACGCCGGCCCAGCTGGGGCCGTCCGTCGTCCCGGTGGTGAACCTCGACGCCCACCTCGACGCCACCGAGGTGAACCTCATCACCTGCGGGGGCCAGGCCACCATCCCCATCGTCCACGCCGTCAACCGCGTGGCGCCGGTGGCCTACGCCGAGATCATCTCCACCGTGGCCAGTCGCTCGGCGGGCCCGGGTACCCGCCAGAACATCGACGAGTTCACCCGGGCCACCGCCCGCGGCCTGGAGGAGATCGGTGGGGCGGCGCGGGGCAAGGCGATCATCGTGCTCAATCCGGCCGACCCGCCCATCCTCATGCGCAACACCGTCTACTGCTCGCTGGCCCCCGGCGCCGACCGGGAGGCGGTGGCCGCCTCCGTCGAGGCCATGGTGGCCCAGGTGGCGGCCTACGTCCCCGGCTACCGCCTGACGACCGAGCCGGTGTTCGACGACGACGGGGGCTGGACGGGGACGTCACGGGTGGCGGTGTTCCTCGAGGTGGCCGGGGCCGGCGACTACCTCCCCGCCTACGCCGGCAACCTCGACATCATGACGGCGGCCGCCACCCGCGTGGGCGAGCAGCTGGCCCGCACCCAACTGCTGGAGGGCGTCGGGTGAGCGGGCAATTCGGGGACACCCCGCACCCCGGGCACATCACCGTCGTCGACTCGACGCTGCGCGACGGCAGCCACGCCAAACGCCACCGCTTCACCGTCGAGCAGGTGCGCTCGGTGGTCGCCGCCCTGGACACCGCCGGCCTGCCCTGGATCGAGGTCAGTCACGGCGACGGCCTGGGCGGCTCCTCGTACAACTACGGCATCTCGCTGGTGGACGAGCTCGAGCTCATCGCCGCCGCCGTCGAGGTGCTCGACCAGAGCAGGCTGGCCGTGCTGCTCCGGCCCGGCATCGGCACCAAGGACGACCTGCTGGCGGCCCGGGACCTGGGCGCGGGCCTGGTGCGGGTGGCCACCCACTGCACCGAGGCCGACATCGCCCCCCAGCACCTCCGCCTGGCCCGGGATCTCGGGATGGGTTCGGTGGGTTTCCTGATGATGGCCCACCTGGCCTCGCCCGAGGGCCTCGCCGGGCAGGCCCGGATCATGGCCGACGGCGGCGCCGAGGTGGTCTACGTCACCGATTCCGCCGGTGCCCTCACTCCCACGGGGGCGGCCGAGCGGGTGGAGGCCATCCGGGCCGGGGTGCCCGGCATCGAGGTGGGGTTCCACGGCCACATGAACCTGAACCTGGGCGTGGCCAACTCCATCGCCGCCGTGCGGGCGGGAGCCACCTGGGTGGACGGCTCCACGTGCGGGATGGGGGCGGGGGCGGGCAACACGCCCACCGAGGTGCTGGCCGCGGTGTGCGACCTGGAGGGCATCGCCACGGGCATCGACACCTTCGCGGTGATGGACGCCGCCGAGGACGTCGTCCGTCCCATCCTCGACCGGGTGCCCTCCGTCAACCGCTCGGCGCTGCTGCTGGGGTACTGCGGCGTGTACGGCTCCTTCCTGCTCCACGCCGAGCGGGCCGCCGAGCGCTTCGGTGTATCCGAGAAGGAGATCCTGCTCGAGGTGGGGCGGCGCAAGGCCGTCGGCGGGCAGGAGGACATGATCCTCGAGGTCGGCGCCGAGCTGGCCGGGTTGGTGCGAGGCCCGGGGGCCGGGGTGTCCCCGAGAGGGAGGGACGGGGCATGACCATCGACGTCTCGCAGTTGGTCGACTCCGAGCGGGGCACCATCAGCCCGCTCATCTACTGCGACGAGGAGCTCTACAAGCTGGAGCTGGAGCGGGTCTTCGGCCGGAGCTGGTTGTTCCTGGCCCATGACTCCATGATCCCCAAGGCGGGCGACTTCTTCTCCACCTACATGGGGGAGGACCCCGTGCTCGTCGTCCGCCAGAAGGACGGTTCCGTCGCCGCCTTCCTCAACCAGTGCCGGCACCGGGGGATGCGCCTGTGCCGGGCCGACGAGGGCAACCAGCGGGGCGCCTTCACCTGCACCTACCACGGCTGGGCCTATGACCTGGCCGGCAATCTCATCTCCGTCACCCACGAGGACGACGCCTGGCACGGCGACCTCGACAAGCCGTCGTGGGGCTGCATCAAGGTCACCCAGCTCGAGAACTACAAGGGTTTCATCTTCGGGAACTGGGACCCGACCGCTCCTTCCTTCACCGACTACCTGGGTGACATGGCGTGGTACTTCGACGTCTTCGCCGACCGCTTCGACAGCGGCCTGGAGATGGTCGGCGGCATGCACAAGTGGGTCCTCAACTGCAACTGGAAGTTCGCCGCCGAGCAGTTCACCACCGACATGCAGCACGCCGAGATCAGCCATGGCTCGGCCTTCATCGCCCTCATGCCCGACGACTTCCCCGGCCTGGCGGCCATGCCCACCGACGGGATCCAGTTCTCCTCCGAGAAGGGCCACGGCTGCGGGTTCTTCCTCGAGGGCCCCGTCCTCGACTTCGTGCCCGGAAAGATCCCGGGCAAGTACTGGACCGAGACGACCCTGGAGGAGGCCACCCGCCGGTTGGGCCAGCCCCGGGCCGAAGGCTTCCGGGCGGCCCACTTCAACATCTTCCCCACGTTCTCGTTCCTGCCCGGCCTCCAGACCATGCGGGTGTGGCAGCCCAAGGGCCCGGGCCGGATGGAGGTGTGGGCCTGGATCGCGGTGCCCAAGGACGCCCCGCCGGAGGTGAAGGAGGCCTGGCGCCTCGGGATGATCCGCACCTTCTCGCCCGGCGGGCAGTTCGAGCAGGACGACGGCGAGAACTGGCTGGAGATCCAGAAGGTGTTCCGGGGCCACATGGCCCGCAAGTTCCCGTTCAACGTGCAGATGGGCCTGGGCCACGAGCGCTTCGGCGACCCCACCTTCCCGGGCAAGACCAACACCTGTTACGCCGAGATGGCCGCCCGGGGCATGTACCAGCGCTGGGCCGACCTCATGCAGTACGAGAGCTGGTCCGAGATCGAGGCGGCGGCCAAGGCCCGCGAGGTCGCCCGCCCGACGGAGGTGTCGCGATGACCGACCAGGCGTTGGTGGCGGAGCGATTCATTCCGGGGGACACCCCCGAGCCCCCGGGCGAACAGCGCCCGACCGTCCCCCGGGTGGACGTCGAGCTCCAGCACGAGATCACCCAGTTCGTCTTCCACGAGGCCCGGCTGCTCGACGAGCGTGAGTTCCACGAGTGGCTCGAGCTCTTCGCCGACGACATCCACTACGTGATGCCCACTCGCTACAACCGGCTGCGCCGGGAGATGGACAAGGAGTTCTCGGCCGCCGACGGATGCGCCTTCTTCGACGAGGACAAGGACTCCCTCAGCCGCCGGATCACCCGCCTGGACACGGGCATGGCCTGGGCCGAGGACCCGCCGTCGCGCACCCGTCACCTGTTCACCAACGTGCGGGTGCTCCCCACCGACACCGCCACCGAGTTCGAGGTCCACGCCAACTTCCTGCTCTACCGCACCCGCCACGAGCACGACGTCGAGTTCTTCGTCGGCGAGCGGCGGGACCTGCTGCGCCGGGTCGACGAGGGCGTCGGCTGGCAGATCGCCCGGCGCACCGTGATCCTCGACCAGTCCACCCTCAACGCCAAGAACCTGTCGATGTTCTTCTGATGAGCTTCGAGGCCTTTGTCAACGGCATCGCGGTGGGCGGCGTGGCCGCCCTCCTGGCCGTGGGCATCAGCCAGATCTTCACCGTGACCGGCGTGCTCAACTTCGCCCACGCCGGCTTCGCCATGCTGGCCGCCTACCTCTACTCCTGGCTGGCCGTCGACCAGGGCTGGGGGGTGTGGCCGGCGGCGCTCGGCGCGGTGGCGGTGGTGACCCTTCTCGGCACCCTGGCCGAGGCGGTGGTCCTGCGCCGGCTGGCGGCCGCCCCCTTCACCACCAAGGTGATCGTGACCCTCGGCCTCTACGTCCTGATGCAGGGCATGGCCCTCCAGCTCTTCGGCTTCGATCCCAGGGTCGCACCGCTGCTCTTCGCCGGCGGGGTCGAGATCGGCGACACGGTGGTGGCCCACCAGCAGTTCGCCATCCTGGCCGCCGCCGTCGGCCTGGTGGCCGGGCTGGGCGTCTTCCTCCGGGCCACCCGCCTGGGGCTCGCCACCCGGGCCTGCGCCCAGGACCGCGAGGTGGCGGGCATGGTGGGCATCCCCACCCGGTCGGTGTCCTCGGTGAACTGGACCATCGGGGCGTTCATGGCCGGCGTGGCCGGTGTGCTCATCGCCCCGCTGGCCGTCTTCACCATCGAGTCGTTCTCCATCTACCTGGTGACGGGCATCGGGGCCGCCCTCTTCGGCGGCCTGACCGGGCTGGCCGGCGCCTTCGCCGGCGGCCTCATCCTCGGGGTGGCCCAGAACTTCGCCATCGCCAACTCGGAGCAGCCCGGCATCTACGCCCTGGCCATCTTCGTGGCCATCGCCGGCTTGCTCCTCCTGCGCCGGCGCTGGCCCAAGGAGCTGCTGGGGCAGGCCATCGTGGCCGGCGGCGGCTGGCGGGGCAGCGTGGGCTGGGCGCCGGCCCGGATCGCCCTCGGCCTGGCCTGGGGGCTCCTGATCTTCAACGCCATCCGGGTGCCGTTCTGGGCCTTCACCGGATCCCTGGTCCTGTTCTACGTGCTGGTGGCGCTGTCGATCGTGGTCTCGGGGGGCTGGACGGGACAGCTCAGCCTCGGCCACGGGGCGCTGGTCGGGGTGGGCGTGTTCACCATGCTGGCGCTGCGCAACGACCACGGCCTCGGCTTCGCGCCGGCCCTCGTGATCACCCTGGTGGCGGGGGTCGTCGCCGGCGCCCTCTACGGCGCTCTCTCCCTGCGGCTGGGCTCCACCCAGGTGGCCATCGCCACCCTGGCCTTCGCCCTGATGGCCTCGGAGTGGCTCTTCCCCAAGGGCCTGGGGGCGTCGGAGTACATGCCCGTGCCCGGGTTCCTGGCTTCCGACCGCAAGCTCTTCGCCGGGATGGTGCTGGCCGTGGCCGGCTGCACCCTCCTGCTGGCCCACCTCCGCAACAGCCCGTGGGGCCTCTCCTTCCTCGCCACCCGGGACGCCCCCGACATGGCCGTCCACTTCGGGGTGCCGGTCCAGGTGGCGAGGGTGTGGGCCTTCGCCATCTCCGGCGGCATCGCCGCCCTCGCCGGCGTCGGCTTCGCCCTCCTCACCAGCGTGGTGACGCCCCTGTCGGTGGGTGTCCCCATGTCCATCAACGTTCTTGTCTTCACGGTGGTGGGTGGGCTCGGCAGCCTGATCGGGCCCTTCATCGGGCCGCTGATCTTCATCGCCCTGCCCCAGGTGTTCAAGACCTCCCAAACCACGGCCACGGCGTTCCCTCAGATCGCCGGCGGCCTTCTGGTGGTGCTCGTCCTGCTGCTCCGGCCCGACGGGCTGGGGAGCCTGTTGAAGCGGCCGGCCCGTGCGGCCGGCGCCGCGTCCGGCGAGCGCCGCCTGCTCTCGACCGCCCGTCTTCCCGGTCGCCGGGCCGGGGTGGCGGCCAACAACGGGCACCAGCCCGTGCCCGACATGGTTCTCGACAAGGGGGGAACGAAATGAGACCGCGAATCGGTCTGGCCCTGTTGGTGGCCGGCCTGTCGATCGGGGTGGCGCCGCCGGCGCCGGCGGATGCCGACGAAGTCGGGTTGGCCGTCTTCGACGCCTACGCCGCCTCGCACTCCATGTTCATGCAGCCGCGGGCGAACTCCCTCTTCGCCCTGCCCTTCGACCAGTACATGGGCGCGACCCATGCCGAGCTGAACTCCCAGCCCCGGGCCCAGGGCTACGCCGCCACCTATGGCGTGCCCCTGGCCCAGAACGCCCGGGGGGTGGGCATCCCCGTCGACTACTACGGGCAGTGCTATGCCAACTACCCCGGTGAGCCGACGGCGGATTGTGGCCTGCCCTTCACGCCCACCCCCGGGCCCCGCTCGCCCGAGGGGTCACCCATCGGCGGCGGCGGGTTCCTGGCTCACGCCGAAGCCAGCGGCGACAGCCTCGATCCGCAGACCACCCGGGCCTCGGGTGTCACCGAAGGCGGCGGTATGGGCATCGCCGATGTGCTGCGCATCGGCTACAGCCGCTCGGTGTCCCGGACCTTCGTCGGGAACGGGGTGCTCCACGCCGTCACCGCCTCGGTGGCCCAGGACGTCACCATCGCAGGAGTCCTGCACATCGGCAGCGTGGAGGCGGTGGCCGAGGCCATCCACGACGGCGACCTGGCCACCGCCAAGGCGACGGCCGGCACCGTCATGAAGAACGTCACCATCGCCGGCGTGCCGGTGCTCATCGGGGCCGACGGGATCACCGTCCAGGGCACGCCCCTGGGCCAGGCGCCGACGCCCGTGGCCGCACCGATCCTGGCCGCCATGGCCGCCCAGGGCATGACCATCGAGCCGGTGCCGGCGAGCAATGTCGTCCGGGACGACTCGACCGCGACCATCCAGGCGTCCACCGGGGGCTTCCGGATCCGGCTGCTCAGCCCCGGGGGCGACAAGTTCGAGATGATCTTCGGCCAGGCCGTCGCCCGGGCCGCCGCCAGCCGTCCGGACCCCGAGGCGTCTGCGGGATGACGGACCCGTCCCCGGCGTCCCTCGGGTTCGACCCGGCCCGTCCTCCGGTCCCGGCGCATCCCGCGCCGCCCCCGGCGGACCGGCCGCTGCGCACCGGAGGCGCCGAGGCGCTGGGGACGGCCGGCATCACCGTCCGCTTCGGGGACCTGATGGCCAACCAGGAGGTGAGCCTCTCCGCCGCCGAGGGCCAGGTCACCGCCCTCATCGGTCCCAACGGCGCCGGCAAGACGACGTTCTTCAACGCCCTCACCGGCGCGGTGCGCCCGACCGCCGGGTCGGTGCGCATCAACGGGGTCGAGGTCTCGGGGCTGCGGCCCGCCCGCGCCGCCCGCCACGGGGTCATCCGCACCTTCCAGAACCTCAGGGTCCTGCCCCGGCTGTCGGTGCTCGACAACGTGGCCATCGGCGCCGGGCGGCACTGCCCGGCGTCGCTGCCCACCACACTCCTGGGGCTCCCCAAGGCCCGGCGGGCCAAGGTGGCCGCCACCGAGGCGGCGTACTGGGCGCTCGACTTCGTCCGGGTGGGGGCGCCGCCCGACGCCCTGGTGGCCGACCTTCCCTACGGGACCGAGCGCCGGGTGGAGATCGCCCGGGCCCTGGCCGCCAAGCCCCGGGTGCTGCTCCTCGACGAGCCCACCGCGGGCATGGGCCCGGGCGAGACCACCGAGATCGGCGATCTCATCTCCCGCATCGTGGACGAGCTGGCCGTCGCCGTGTTCGTGGTCGAACACGACATGCGGGTGGTCCGGGGCTTCGCCGACGTCGTCCACGTCCTCGACCAGGGGGCGGTCATCGCCAGCGGGCCGCCGGTCGAGGTCCTCTCCGACACCCAGGTCGTCAACGTCTACCTGGGGCACCGGGGGCGGGCCGATGTTTGAGATGGCCGGGATCAGCGCCGCTTACGGCTCCGTGGAGGCGGTACGGAACGTGTCGCTGGCCGTACCCGAGGGGACCGTGGTGGCGCTGCTCGGTCGCAACGGGGCGGGAAAGACCACCGCGCTGCGGGTGGCGTGCGGCATGGTCCGGGCCAGCCAGGGTCAGGTCACCTTCTGCGGCGAGCGCATCGAGGGCCGCCGCCCCGAGGAGATCGCCCGCCGCGGGATCGCCCACGTGCCCGAGGGGCGCCGCGTCTTCCCCGGCCTGTCGGTGCTCGAGAACCTGGCCGCCGGCACCTACTGGCGGCGCCTGCCCCGGGCCGACGTGCGCCGGGAGAGTGACCGGGTGCTCGAGTGGTTCCCGGCCCTGGCCGCCCACCGCCACCAACCGGCCGGCAGCCTGTCGGGGGGCGAGGCCCAGATGCTGGCCCTGGCCCGGGCCCTGGTGGCCCGGCCCCGCCTCCTCATGGTCGACGAGCCCTCACTGGGCCTGTCGCCCGTCGTCACCGAGCAGCTCTACGAGCGCCTGGCGGCGCTCAACCGGGAGGAGGGCCTCACCGTCCTCCTCGTCGAGCAGTACGTCGATCTCGCCCTGGAGATCGCCAGCTACGCCTACGTCCTGGAAAAGGGCGAGCTGGTGCTCCAGGGCCAGGCCGGCGATCTCCGGACCCACCCGGAGATGGTGTCCGCATATGTGGGCTAGGCCCACAACCCAAGGGGGGACGGCATGTTGAAGAAGGTCATCGGACTCGGAGTCGTCCTCGCCCTGGCCGCGGCCTGCGGCGGTCAGGGGGACAAGGCGGAGAAGGCGGCGCAGGACAAGACCGAAGCGGCCGCCCCGGCGACCGAGACCCCGGCGCCGGAGAGCGCTCCGGTCCTCACGACGGAGGGGACGCCGGTGCCCATCGACGAGGCGGTGAAGTCGGCGGCCGAGGCGCAGGGCGCGACTCCCGCCCCGGCGGCCAAGGACGCCAAGAAGCCGGCCACGGCCGAATCGGGCGGGCCGGCCGGGACGTCCAACCCGGCCGCCTCGTCGACCCAGGAAGAAGCCTCGCCGGTGCCCCCGCCCGAGAGCGGCGGAGGCGAAGCACCCCCGGTGCCCGCCGCCGGTGGTTCGTCCGGGGTTCCCAAGACGGTGGTCGCCAACGGCCAGGGCATCTCCGACGACACCATCAAGATCGGCATGACCATGCCGCTGTCGGGCGCCATCGCCTTCGTGGGCCAGGAGTGCGCCGGCGGCGTCGACGCCTACATCAAGCTCGTCAACTCCAAGGGCGGCATCCACGGTCGCAAGCTGCAGCTCATCTCCTACGACGACGCCTTCGACTCCGCCCAGACCCTCTCCAACGTCAAGCGCCTGTGGGAGCAGGACAAGGTGTCCATGGTCTTCGCCTTCGTGGTCGACTCGGCCAACGAGTACGTGAAGTCGAAGAACATCCCCTTCTTCACCTTCGGGGGGAGCCCGGGCTCCTTCGCCACCAAGTACCCCACCATCATCCCGGTCGGCGGCAGCTTCCTCACCTGGGGCCAGCACGTGGCCATCTCGGTGACCAAGTACATGAAACGCAAGCCCAAGGTCGTGGCCGTCATGACCGACACCCAGATCCTCAACACCCACGTCACGGCCAAGTACCTGGAGGACTACTGGAAGAAGCTCGGGGCCGAGAAGGTCTTCGTCGAGCCGGTGAACATGTCCCAGGGCGACTGTTCACCCCAGGTCCTCAAATACCGCCAGGAGGGGGTGGAGTACTGGGACTGGCAGTCCTTCGCCTTCGTCTTCTGCATGCCCGCCGAGGAGCGCCTGGGCTGGCGGCCACCGCTCGGCCAGGGTGGCCCGGTGGCCTCCATGGGGTCGCTGTCGTCGACCATGGGCAAGACCATGGATGGCGTGATCGCCGGGGCGCCCTCCGACCTGCCCAGCGGCGCACCCCGCTTCAACGGCCCCACCAAGGCCCATGCCGAGTTCGTCGACGCCATGAAGAAGTACCACCCCAGCCTGGCCGGCTACCAGATGAACTCGCCGGCACTGGGGGCCTACTACTTCGCCGCCAAGTACGTCTTCTCCGGCGCCCTCCAGGGGGCCGGCGACCTCTACGGTGAGCTGTCGGGCGACGCCGTGCTCAAGTGGATCTACCAGTCCAAGGACTACGACACCG
>JBOGFE010000531.1:0-3493 GCA_050741935.1 Acidimicrobiia bacterium
GAGCCGGGCGATCTCGGCCGCGACCGCCGTCTTCCCCGTGCGCTTCCCGGTGCCGATCACGGCCAGGGACGGCTTGGTCGCCAGCCGCGGCCGGGGCGGGACCTCGAAGGAGAACCCCGCCCCCCGGTAGGGGACGCCGCGGGCCAGGCTGTGGGCGACGAGTAGGCAGCGGACCCGGGCATCGAGCACGGGCTGGTCGGAGAGGTCCACCACCTCGTCGGCGGCGAAGCGATCGAGCCCGGCCAGCAGGGCGGCCAGGGGCCCCTCACCCCGCACGAAGCCGTCGACGCCGAGGTCGTCCGCCTCGAGGGTGCCCTTGAGCTTCTCGGTGCCGCCGAGCAGGGCGGCGCCCACCACCGTCCGGCCGCCGGCGCGCAGCTCCTCGACGGCGGCCCGTACGACCGGGGGGTAGTGCTCGCCGTCGACCAGCACGAGCGTGCGTCGCGGCGGAGAAGGAGGGAACGGGACGGCCGTGGCCGGGAACCTCGCAGGAAGAGCCGCTCCCGGGAAGCGGAGCGGGATGCGGACCGGAGTCTACCGGCCGGCGTGGACCACGCGAGACTCCGTTGCCATGAAAGAGACCCTTGCCCCCGGTATCGACCACGAGGCGACCTTCACCGTGACCCCGGACATGTCGCCGGCCCACCTGCGGCCGGTGGTGGTGCTGGCCACCCCGATCATGATCCGCCTCATCGAGGAGACGTGTCTCAGCAGCGTGCTCGACCACCTCGACGACGGTGAGACCACGGTGGGCACCCACGTGTGCGTGAGCCACACCGGCGCCGCCCGGGAGGGCGAAGAGGTCAAGGTCGTCGCCCGGCTGGCCAAGGTGGAACGCCGGCGCCTGACCTTCGAGGTGGAGGTGCACGCCCCGGCCGGGCGCATCAGCGACGGCACCCACGAGCGGGCCGTCATCGACACGGCCCGCTTCCGGGGCGCCGGCTGAGGCCGCCAGCCTCCGCAAGGCCGGAGCGATTTGGGCCCTGGTAGGGCCACAAACGCTCTGGCCTTGGGTTGGCGACGCCGTCAGCCGAGCGCTGGTTCCCGTTGCAGGAGGCGGGCCATGAGGTGGTGGCCCACCACCGGGGTGCAGGCGGCGGTGCCCGATTCGCTGTAGACGCCCCCGGGGCCGTCGGCGGTGGAGTCGAAGAGGAGGTAGGGCACGGCGTCGGAGGTGTGGGTGCGCAGCACGCAGGGCGTCGGGTGGTCGGGCAGGAGCAGCATCCGCCACGGGCCCAGGTCGTCGAGGGCTTCGGCCAGGGGGCCGATGATCCGGCGGTCCCAGTGCTCGAGCGCCTCGACCTTGCGGTCCTCCTCGCCGTTGTGGCCGGCCTCGTCGGAGGCCTCGACGTGGATGACGAACAGCTCCCGGTCGGCCAGGCTGGCCAGGGCGGCGTCCCGCTTGGCCTCGTAGTCGGTGTCGTAGTACCCGGTGGCGCCGGGCACCTCCACCGGGTCGATCCCGGAGAGGACGCCCAGGCCCCGGATGAGGTCGACGGCGGTGACGAGACGGCCCGAGACCCCGAAGCGGTCGGCGAAGGCGGGAAGGTCGGGCCGGGTGCCCTGACCCCACAACCACACCTGGGTGGCGCCGGCTCCGAGCTCGGCGGCCTTGGCCGCCACCACCTCCCGGGACGCCTCCATGATGGCGAGGAGCTGCTTGGCCGCCGGGCCCACCGGGGCGGTCGCCGGCTGGCCGATGAGGTCGTGGGGCGGGGCGCAGTCGGCCTCGGCCAGGGCGGCCGGGGCCACCATGACGTGGCGGTACATCACGCCGGGGTGGAAGGAGATGCCGTCCCGGCCGGCCCCCAGCTCGGCGTCGACGGCCTCGATGATGGGGTGGGACAGCTCGGAGGCGATGTGCCCGGCGGAGAAGTCGACCATGGTGCCGGCCGGATCCACCGTGACCAGGTTGCAGCGGAAGGCGACCTGGCCGGGCCCGATGTCCACACCCATGGCGGCGGCCTCGATGGGGGCGCGGCCGGTGTGGTAGCGGGCCGGGTCGTAGCCGAGGATGGACATGTTGCCCACGTCCGACCCCGGCGGCAGGCCGGCGGGGATGGTGGCCGCCCGGCCCACCTCGCCCCGGGCGGCCAGCCGGGCCAGGTTGGGCATGGCCGCCGCCTCCAGCGGTGTCCGCCCGCCCAGGGAGGCGAGGGGCTCGTCGGCCGCACCGTCGGGAATGCACACCACGTATCGCACGAAGCGCATGGTATTGGGTCAGCCGCGCCCGGAAGCCCGTCGGAGGCAACGTATCCTCGTCCCATGCCGCGCCTGCGTGTGCTCCTCCCCGCCCTGGCCCTGGTGGTGACGGCCTGTTCGGGCGACGGGGACGGGGCCCAGAGCGGCATCGAGAGCCCCAACCCGCACGCCCTGAAGACGACCACCTCGGCCGGCGGCGACACCTCCTCGTCCTCCTCGTCCTCCTCGGAGACCACCGCCTCCACGGCCACACCGGGCTCCACTGCGGCACCGGGCTCGAGCGCCACCTCGGCCACCACCCGCCCGGCCACCACGGTCACGGGCCCCCCGGCGACGACGGCGACGACGCTCCCGCCGGCCACCACGGCCCAGCCGGTGGCGCTGAGCGAGCTCAGGCTGCAACTGACCCAGGTGGTGAACCTGGGCAGCGGCTTCGGTCCCATCGCCATGGCCCAGCGGGCCGGCGACGACACCCTGTACGTGGCCGGCCAGCGGGGCCGGGTGGTGGCCGTCCGCAACGGCGAGGCCGACACCACCCCCGTCCTCGACATGTCCGGCGAGGTGACGGCGGGCGGCGAGCAGGGCCTGCTCGGCATCGCCTTCTCGCCCGACGGCAACCTGCTCTACGTCAGCTACACCGACCGCTCGGAGGATTCGCAGCTCCGGGAGCTGCCCTTCCGCGACGGCCGGGCCGACTTCGCCGCCGGCCGGCAGATCCTCTCGCTGGCCGACCGCTTCGCCAACCACAACGGGGGCCAGGTGACCTTCGGGCCCGACGGGCTCCTGTACTTCTTCATGGGCGACGAGGGCAGCGCCAACGACCCGTTCGGCAACGCCCAGAACCTCGGGGTCTGGTTCGGGAAGATCCTGCGGATCAACCCCACCCCCTCGGGCGGGCAGCCCTACACGGTGCCCCCCGACAACCCCTTCGTGGGCCAGGCCGGCGCCCGGCCGGAGATCTGGGCCTACGGGCTGCGCAACCCGTGGCGGGCGTCGTGGGACCGGGTGACCGGCGACCTGTGGATCGGCGACGTCGGCCAGAACGCGATCGAGGAGGTCGACTTCTGCCCGGCGGGGGCGGCGCCGGGGGCCAACTTCGGCTGGGCCGCCCACGAGGGGACGCGGACGGGTCCCCGGCCCCTCCCCCGGGCCGAAGGCCACGTGCCGCCCATCTTCGAGTACCCGACGTCCGACGGCTGCGCCGTCACCGGCGGTTACGTCTACCGGGGAGCCCGGGTGCCCGGCCTGACCGGCGCCTACCTCTTCGGCGACTTCTGCAACGGCCAGGTCC
>JBOGFE010000532.1:0-10734 GCA_050741935.1 Acidimicrobiia bacterium
CGCCGCCACCAGCCAGGCGACGGTGAAGGAGCCGTGTTCGGCCAGGAACCCGAAGGCCAGCGGCCCGGCCACCGCCCCGAGATAGGTGCCGGTCTGGGTGATGCCGGTGGCGGCCGCCGGCGATCCCGGGTTGGCCAGCACGATGGCCAGGTTGAACAGGCCGGGCCAGGCCCAGCCGGCCCCGAAGGCCAGGGGCACGGCGGCCACCATCACCCCCGGGCGGCCGGTGGCGAAGAGAGCGAAGGCCACCGACCCCAGGGCCAGCATGATCGCCACCACCCGCAGGTGGCCGCCGCCGCGCCGGTCGGCCTGCAGCCCGGCCAGCAGGCGGACGGCGATGCCCACCGCGCTGCCCAGCGTGAGGGTCAGCCCGGCCGTCCCCTCGGCCAACCCGGCCTCCACCCCGGCGCTGACCAGGAAGGCGCCCAGCGTTCCCGCCGCCGCCGCCCCCAGGGCGATGCCGAGGGAGAGCACGGCCATGGTGCCCATCGGGGCCCGCCCCGCCCCATCGGAGCCGGTCGCCGCCCGTCTCCTCCCCGCCGCGCCGGCCACCACCGGGACGCAGACCGCGCTGACCAGGGACAGGAGGGCCGACCCGACGAAGGCCCAGCGCCAGCCCACGGTCAGGGCCAGGGTGGGGACGGCCAGGCCGGCGAGCAGGGTCGAGGCCGGGATGGCGGACTGCTTGACGGCGAACCCCAGCCCCTGACGTCCGAGGGGTAGGGCCCGGGAGATGACCAGGTTGGCGGCGGGTTGGGCCAGGGCGTTCGCCGTCCCGGCCAGGGCCAGGAGGACGAGCAGGACCGGCAGGGAGTCGGCCAGCCCGGCGATGCCCATCTGCACCACCGCGCTCCACAGGGCGGCCAGGCGCAGGCCACGGTCACCGCCCACCCGCTCGGCGCCGCGGCCCGAGAGCGCCGAGAGCACCGAGGCGGTGGCGAAGAAGGCGCCCACCCCGAGGCCGATCCCCGCCTCGGAGAACCCGAGGTCGGCCCGGATCTGGACGGCCATCCCGCCCAGCAGGAAGGGAGGGAACACACACGCCGTGGTGGCGGCGGCGGTGGCGAACAGGACGCGCCTCACGCCCTCCATGGTGGCGGGACGTCCCGGCTAGCCTCCAAAAGCGTGAGCAGCGAACGTGCCTACGGCTTCCGCACCCGGTCCGTCCACGCCGGCGGCCGGCCCGACCCGACCACCGGCGCCCGGGCCGTCCCCATCTACCAGACGACCAGCTTCGTGTTCGAGGACGCGGCCGACGCCGCCGACCTCTTCGCCCTCCAGAAGTACGGGAACATCTACACCCGCATCGCCAACCCGACGGTGGCCTCCTTCGAGGAGCGCATGGCCAGCCTGGAGGGCGCCATCGGGTCGGTGGCGACCGCCTCGGGGATGGCGGCCGAGTTCCTCACCTCCACCGCCCTGGCCGGCGCCGGCGACCACATCGTGTCCTCCGCCGCCCTCTACGGCGGCACCCACACGATGTTCGACGTGTCGTTGCGCCGCCTGGGCATCGAGGTGACCTTCGTCGACCCCGCCGACCCCGCCGCCTTCGCCGCCGCCGTCCGGCCGGAGACGAAGTTCCTCTACACCGAGATCGTGGCCAACCCCTCGGGCGTGGTGGCCGACGTCGAGGCCATCGCCGACGTCGCCCACGCCGAGAACCTGCCCCTGGTGATCGACTCGACGCTGGCCACCCCCTACCTGTGCCGGCCCATCGAGCACGGGGCCGACATCGTCATCCACTCGGCGACCAAGTTCATCGGCGGGCATGGCACCACCATCGGCGGGGTGATCTGCGAGTCGGGCCTGTTCGACTGGGGCAACGGCAAGTTCCCCCACATGACGGAGCCGGTGGCCAGCTACGGCGGGCTGCGCTTCTGGGAGAACTTCGGCGAGTACGCCTTCTGCACCAAGGTGCGGGTGGAGCAGCTGCGCGACCTGGGCCCGGCCATGTCCCCCTTCTCCGCCTTCCTCCTCCTCCAGGGCCTCGAGACCCTGGCCCTGCGCATGGGCCAGCACGTGGCCAACGCCCAGGCGCTGGCCGCCTGGCTGGTGGCCCACCCGGCGGTGTCCTGGGTGCGCTACTCGGGCCTGCCCGACTCGCCCTACCGGACGCTGGCCGACAAGTACCTGCCCAAGGGGCCGGGGGCGGTGTTCAGCTTCGGGGTGAAGGGGGGCCGGGAGGCGGGCGCGGCCTTCATCGAGGCGGTGGAGGTGGCCAGCCACCTGGCCAACATCGGCGACACCCGCACACTGGTGATCCACCCCGCGTCCACGACCCACCAGCAGCTCTCTGACGAGGCGCTGGTGGCCGGCGGCGTACCCCCCGACCTCATCCGCATCTCGGTGGGGATCGAAGACCTGGACGACATCACCTGGGACCTGGACCGGGCCCTGACCAAGGCGGCCCAGCTGTGAGCGGCGACGGCTGGTCGCCGCCCAGCGCCCGGGAACGCTGGGAGATCATCCGCTCCACCCGCACGGTGGCCATGGTCGGCGCCTCCGACAACCGCTCCCGGCCCAG
The DNA here is from genome assembly GCA_050741935.1 of Acidimicrobiia bacterium. Taxonomy (GTDB): domain Bacteria; phylum Actinomycetota; class Acidimicrobiia; order IMCC26256; family BP-133; genus CAWBJP01. The sequence goes on from JBOGFE010000532.1 coordinate 2,525, forward strand.
CTTCTTCGTGGCCACCTACCTGCTGTCGTCGAGCGTCGACTTCGAGGCCGTGTGGCTCGTCAACCCCAAGGGGGGCGAGATCCTGGGCCAGCCGGTCTACAAGAGCCTCGACGACCTGCCCGGTGTCCCCGACCTGGTCGACGTGTTCCGCAAACCGGCCGACCTGCCCGAGGTGACCCAGGAGGCCATCGACATCGGCGCCAGGACCGTGTGGTTCCAGCTCACCCTGGTCAACGACGATGCGGCCGGGATGGGCCACGCCGCCGGCCTCAACGTGGTCCAGAACCGCTGCCTCAAGATCGAGCACGCCCGCTGGGCCGGCGGCCTGCACCTGGCCGGCTTCGACACCGGGGTCATCTCCTCCAAGAAGGGGCTGTAGCCATGGCCGAGACCGTGGTCCTGATCGGCACGCGCAAGGGCCTGTGGGTCGCCCGCAGCCACGACCGGCGGTCCTGGGAGCTGTCCGAGCCCCACTTCGCCATGAACGTGGTCTCCACGGTGGCGGCCGACACCCGCGGCGCGCCCGTCCGGCTCCTGGCCGGGACGGGCGACCCCCACTGGGGCCCGACCGTGTACACGTCCGACGACGGCGGCAAGACCTGGACCGAGCCCGAGGGCGGGGCCGTGACGTTCCCGGCCGAGACGGGGGCCGCCCTGGCCGCGGTGTGGCAGCTCCAACCCGGTCTGGATTCCGAACCCGACGTCGTGTGGGCCGGCGTCGAGCCGGCGGCGCTGTTCCGGTCCACGGACGGGGGCGTGACCTACTCGCTCGTCCAGGGGCTGTGGGACCATCCCCACCGGGAGGCCTGGATGCCGGGCGGCGGCGGCCAGTGCCTCCATACGATCGTGCCCCACCCCGACGACCCGGCTCAGGTGATGGTGGGGATCTCGACCGGGGGCGTGTACCGCACCGCCGACGGCGGGGCGACGTGGGCGCCGTCGAACACGGGCGTCGAGGCCCGCTTCTACCCCGACGTCCACCCCGAGTTCGGCCAGTGCGTCCACCGCATCGCCCGCCACCCCGCCCGGCCCGACCAGCTCTTCCTCCAGAACCACGGCGGTGTGTACCGCAGCGACGACGGCGGGAGCACCTGGGTCGACATCGCCGCCGGCCTGCCCGGCGACTTCGGCTTCCCGGTGGCCGTCCATCCCCACCGGCCCGGCACCGCCTACCTGTTTCCCCAGGTGGCCGACGCCAACCGCATCCCGCCCGACGGCCGGCCCGCCGTCTACCGGACGGCCGACGCCGGCGGGACCTGGGACCGCCTCGACGCCGGACTGCCCGAAGCCGGCGCCTACGGCTTCACCGCCCTGCGCGACGCCATGGGCACCGACACCGGGGACCCGGCCGGGATCTACTTCGGCACCCGGACGGGCGAGGTCTACGTGGCCCTCGACGGCGAGGACCGCTGGGCGCCGGTGGCCCGCCACCTGCCCGACGTCCTGTCGGTGCGGGCCGCCACCCTGGCGTGACCGTCACCGTCCGGCTCCCGGCGCCGCTGCGCCCCGTCTCCGGCGGCCGTTCCACCGTCGACGTCGAGGTGAAGGGGGGCGCGGACGTGGCCGCCCTCCTCGACCGGCTGGCCGAGTCCCATCCCGCCCTGGAGCGCCGCCTGCGCGACGAGCAGGGCCGGCTCCGCCCCCACGTCAACGTCTTCGTCGGCCCGGACAACATCCGGGACCTGGCCCACCTCGGCACACCCCTGCCCGACGGGGCCGAGGTGACCATCCTGCCGGCCGTCTCCGGCGGCTGAACGCCGACACGGTCCGGGCGATCCGTGCGGGCCGGCTCAGGCCACGGACAGGTCCCGGACCAGCTCCTGGAGGGCGGCCAGGTGGGCGGCGTAGCTGGCCCGGAGGCCGGCGGCCGGCCAGCCGGTGGGCAGCAGCTCCGGAGGCAGGAGGGGGTCGGTGCGGAGGTGACGCAGGACGGCCGCGGCGGCGGCGAAGACGGTGGCGGCGTGGTCGCCCTCCAGGTCGCCGGGCTCCACCCCGGCCACCTCCAGCAGCCGCCTTCCCCGTTCGGCCCAACCCGTCAGGTCCCACAGCTCGCCGGCCAGGGCAACGGCCTCCTCCTCGGGCCGGGAGAGGAGCCAGCGCACGGGGCCGGTGGTCAGGCGGGGATCGCCGGGCGCCGGGAGGTTGGCGGGCCGGAGCCAGACGCCTTCGCGCCATTCGGCGAAGCGGGCCTCGCCGAAGGCCCGGCGGAGCTCGGCCCGCTCGACGGCGCTGCGGCTGCCGCTCACCACCACCGCTTGGCGCCAGGCGCCGTCCCAGGGCAGGTCGAGGGGGTGGTAGGCCTCGTCCTGGGACCGCTGACGGGACAGGAGGGCTTCGCCCACCAACCGGTAGGCCGGAGTCCGGACCACCGCCCCGGGCTCCACTGCGGCCAGCTCGCCGGCCGCCACCATGCGGGACAGGGCCACCCGGGTGGTGCCCTCGGTGATCCCGAAGCGCCCGCACAGCCGGACCAGCGCGGACGCCGGCAGCTCGGGCGGGTGGGAGCCGAGCAGCATCGAGGCCACGACGGAGCGGGCGCTCATCGGGCGCAGGCCGAGGGCGGTCAGGGTGTCGCGGTCCTGGGTATTACTACCTTGCTTCACGTGTTCTCTTATCGTAATATGCGGCCATGGCCACCACCATGCTGCCCTCCCCGGAGCTCCTCCCGGATGTTCTCCCCACCGACCGGCTCCGGAAGAACGGCATCGCCCGCCCCGAAGTGCGGGCCGAGCTGCGCCGGATCCCCAACGCCCGCAACGCCCTCACCGTCGTCGGCGCCCTGGCCCAGTCGGCCGGCGTCGTCATCTGGGCGGGCTGGACCGGCACCTGGTGGGCGTACCTCCTGGCCTTCCTCGTCATGGGCCGCGGCCACTGCCAGATCAACATCCTGGGCCACGAGGCGGCCCACAAGCTGCTCTTCACCCACCGCTTCGCCAACGACGCCGTGGGCCGCTGGCTCTGCGCCTACCCCGGGCTCCAGGGCATGCTCAGCTACCGCCGGGCCCACCTGGCCCACCACCGCGACGAGATGGGCCCCGAGGAGCCCGACTTCGGCCTCTACGAGGGCTACCCGATCTCCCCCGACTCGCTGCGCCGGAAGCTGACCCGCGACCTCCTCTTCGTCTCGGGCTACAAGAACGTCCGGGCCCTGGGCCGGGCCGCCCGCAGGCCGGGTGACAGCCGCCGGGAGGCCCGCCAGGTCATCGCCGTCCAGCTGGTGATGTTCGCCGCCGCCGTCTCCTGGGGGAAGCCGCTGCTGTACCCGGTGTGCTGGCTGGCCTCGTGGATGAGCGCCTGGAAGGTGTCCAACCGGCTCCGGGCCATCGCCGAGCACGGCGGGATGGCCCGCTCCGACGACCGGCGGGAGACCACCCACGTGATCCGCCAGAGCCGCCTGGCCCGGTTCCTGTTCGTCCCCTACAACACCGGCTGGCACCTGGCCCACCACGTCGACATCGCCGTCCCCTTCCGCCACCTGCCCGCCTTCCACACCGAGCTGGTCCGCTCCGGGTGGCTCGTCCCCGAGATCGAGTACTCCGGCTACCTGGCCCTGTGGCGCAGGCTGTCCTCCGGTGAGCGCCGCCCGCGGGTCCGCCAGGAGCGGCCCGAGGCCACGAGCAGCTTCCTGCCCGCCTGATCCCCCCGGGGCAGGGGTGTCCCCGGGCATCGCAGTAGCGTTGGCGGGGCATGGGATGCCCCGCCTTCGACCCGTTCACGCCCGAGTACCAGACGGATCCGTACGCCGTCTTCGCCCAGCTGCGGGCCGAAGCGCCCGTCCGTTACGAGCCGGGGCTCGACCACTGGGTGGTGAGCCGCCACGCCGACGTCCGGGCTGTCCTCGCCGACCCGGCCACCTACTCGGCCCGCAACGCCGTGTCGCCGCTGGTGCGCTTCTCCGACGAGCAGGTCCAGCTGCTGCGCGCCGGCGGCTTCACCGTCCCGCCCCTCCTCGTGAACCTGGATCCGCCCGAGCACGCCCGGGCCCGGCGGATGACGGGCCGCGCCTTCACCCCCCGGCGCCTGTCGGGCCTGGCCCCCGTCGTCCGGAAGCTGATCGAAGCCCACATCGACGACTTCCCTCCTGGCGGGCCCGTCGACGCCGTCGCCGGCCTGGCCTACGACCTGCCCGCCCAGGTGCTGTTCGTCCTCCTCGGCATCCCCGAGGCCGACGTCCCCCGGATCAAGCACTGGGCCGACGACCGCCTGGTGCTCATCTGGGGCCGGCCCGGCCCCGAGGAGCAGACGGAGCTGACCCGGCGCACGGTCGAGTTCTGGCACTACTGCCAGGAGCTGGTCGCCGCCCGCCTGGCCAACCCGGGTGACGACCTGCCCAGCGAGCTGCTCTTCGACACCGAGACGCCCGAGCCCCTCACCCACAACGAGGTGGCCACCGTCGTCTTCGGCCTGCTGCTGGCCGGCCACGAGACCACCACCAATTTGATCGGCAACACGCTGCTGCGGGTGCTCGGGGTGCCCGGCCTGTGGGAGCGGTTGCGGGCCGACCCGGACCTCATCCCCGCCGCCGTGGAGGAGGTCCTGCGCCTCGAGTCCTCGGTACCCATCTGGCGGCGGGTCACCACGCGGGCGGTGCAGCTGGGCGGCGTCGAGCTGCCCGCCGGCTCCCGCCTGCTCATGCTGCTGGGGTCGGCCAACCACGACGAGGCCGTCTTCGACCGTCCCCACGAGCTGGACCTCGACCGGCCGAATGCCCGGGAGCACCTGTCGTTCGGATTCGGCATCCACTTCTGTCTCGGCGCCACCCTGGCCCGCATGGAGGTGCGCACGGCGCTCGAGGTGCTGGCCGAACGGCTCCCGGGGCTGCGGCTCACGCAACCCCAGGAGATCGAGTTCCCGGCCAACCTGTCCTTCCGGGGGCCGAGCCGCCTGCTCATCGAGTGGGACGCCGGGCCGTAGCGACCCTCAGGACCGGGCCAGCTCCCCCAGCAGCCTGATGGTCGCCTCCCGCTCGGGGGCGGAGCCGAACGGGCCGGCCAGGAAGCCGGTGGCGCCGGCGTCGAGAAAGCCCCGGATCTGGGCCGCCACCGACTCCTCGTCCCCGACCACGGCCACGCCGGCGGGGCCCTCCACCTTCTCCTCGTCCAGGAGGCGGCGGTAGGAGGGCAGGTTGCCGTAGATGGCGAAGGTGCGGGCGGCCCGCTCCCGGGCGGCGTCCACGTCGGCGGTCACGCTCACCGGCAGGCCGACCACCACCTGGGGCCCGGGACGGCCGGCGGCGGCCGCCGCCTCCCGGATGGCCGGGGCGATGCGGTTCTCGATCACCGACCGTCCGCCCATCCAGGTGAGGGTGCCCTCCGACATCTCGCCGGCCAGGCGCACCATGGCCGGCCCCAGAGCGGCGACCAGGATGGGGAAGGGGGTGGCCCCGGGAACCCGGATCGGGCTCATCAGGGTGTTGGCCCGCAGCGTGTCGCCGGCAAAGTCGACGGTCCCGTCGTGGATCAGGGCCCGGAGCACGGTGAGGTACTCGCGCATGTGAACCACCGGTCGGGCGAAGGGGATGCCCATCATCCCCTCGATGACCAGCTGGTGGGACAGGCCGACGCCGAGGATCAGGCGGCCGCCGCAGGCGACCTGGGTGGTGAGCGCCTGGCCGGCCAGCACCATGGGATGGCGGGGCCAGGTGGGGATGACGCCGGTGCCGAGGGCAATGCCGGGCACCTCCCGGCCGGCGACGGCCATGACCGTGAGGGCATCGGACGAGAGCACCTGGGGGAACCAGGCGGTGCTCAGGCCGGCGTCGGCCAGGGCGCGGACCTGGGCGACGACCCCATCCAGGCCCGCCTTGTCGCCGAGATTGACCATGGCCCCGATCTCCACGCTCGCCTCCTCTTCCGGGGACGCCCCCTACCCCGGGTGCCGGGGACATCACGAGGCCCCGGCCCCTCTAGGTGTACCCGGCCAACGGACCTCGTCCGCCTCGGCATCCACCGGCCGCGGCCATGGCAACCGGAGGCCCGGAGCAGTGGAGCAACAGTCGTCCGCCGGCATCGCTTCGCCGGGTCACGTTCGCCGACTGGCGGCGGCGTGGGATTCTCCAGACTGGCGGCTCCTCTGATGGCCCCGGCGATGCGAAAGGCGAACCCCGCCGACCTGGCCCGACTCAAGTCTCGCCTCGAAGGGCGCGTCGCCTAGCCGGTCGGGCGGGTTTCAGCTCAGGGAGGTCACACCCAGTATGGCCAGCCGGTCGCCTTCATCGAACGCAGCCCCGGCCGGGTCTGTTCGTGCCGGTTTGGGAACGGGTAACGGAGAGCCCAGTGACGTCCGCTCCGACAACTGGTACTCGTGCGCCGAGACCTGGGTCGACTACCAGACCGGCACCTACCACCGCGCCCCCGACGTGTACATCAACTGCCGGACCCAGAACAACTACACCTCCCCCGTTGGCCGGATGCAGCACCAGCAGGCTGACGGCAGCCTCGGGTCGTGGGTCACGCCCCTGACGATGGTGAGCGGTGGCACCGACGTACACGTGGTGACCTGCGTGGTGGACGCCCGCGCCAGTTCGGCCAACCGGTTCCGGCGGCAGGCCGGGGTGAACTGCTTCGGGGACACCAACTCGAACCAGCTGAACATCAACATGAGCGACCTCCAGGACAAGAACTGGACCCAGCTTCGGAACCTCAACAGCTGGAACGAGCCGCAGTACATCCTCGGCAACACCTCCACCCTGTACGGCGGCGGCATCCTCGGGCACGACAGCATGAACGTGGACGACCCGCTCGTCGCGGTCAACGGCCAGGCGTTCGCCGTCGCCCAGGGTGACAGCAACTTCGGCATCTACGACGAGAACGGCGGGATGCTGCGGGCCTGGGGGACCAACGGCTACTACCGGACCCGCATGTTCATGCAGACGGACGGCAACCTTGTCCTGCGCGACGCCTTCGGCACCGTCCTGTGGGCGGCTAGCTGGGAGGTCGGCAACTACATGACGGCCGGGTCGAAGGTGGAGATGCAGACCGACGGCAACCTCGTCGTGCGCCGCCCGAACGGCACGGTCTTCTGGGCCAGCAACACCTTCAGCTGAGTCGCGGGGCCTTCAGACAGCAAGAGCCCGGCGGTACCCGAAAGGGCGCCGGGGGCTTGCTGCGTCTCGACCTGCTCTCCGATCAGTCGAACAGCTCCGCCGGGAAGTCGATCTTGTACGACTCGACCACCCCGAACTCGGCCAGCAGCAAAAGGCCGACGAACAGTGCGAGCACGATGATGGCGGGCCAGAGGACCCGCCACCGGTTCACTCCGGCCTCCACGGCCTCAGGGCCAGGGGCATTTCGTTCAGGAGCCGCTGCATTCATGCCCCCAGGATACGACGTCCCAAGGCCGTGCCCCTGCCCATCTGGACAAAGCCAATGACCCGACAGGATCTCCGAATACCAAGTTGTCGGATAGGGAGTCGGACCGTCGAGGCTTGCGGAATTCGGCATGGGGTGGGACGAGGACCTCCCACCTCCACCCTCCCCCTTGGGGCACGACCTCTAGGCTGACGACAGACTAGGAACGCCCCACCGCCCGTCACGAGGTGAGCGCCGTGACCGTCAACCTCCGCCCCGTCGCCGACGAGGGCCCGGCGCCCGGGCCGTCGCTCGAGGAGCTCTCCGCCACGGGTGCCCTCTACCGGGTGCTCTCGGACGACGGCTCCGAGCTCGTCGCCCCGCCGCCTGACCTGCCCGACCACGAGGTGGCCGCCATCCTCGACGAGATGGTCAAGGCCCGGGCGGCCAGCGACCGGCTCTTCGCCCTCCAGCGCCAGGGCCGGGGGGGCACCCATGCCCCCATCCACGGTCAGGAGGCGGTGGTGGTGGGCACGGCCGCCGCCCTCGACCCGGCCTGGGACTGGGTCCTGCCCCAGTACCGGGAGCCCGTCGCCCTGGGCCGCTACGGGCCCGAGATCTTCGAGCGCTTCTGCCTCTACCAGCGGGGCCACCCCGAGGGGGGCCACATCCCGGCCCCGATCCGGGTGTTCCCGGTGCAGATCTCCCTGGCCGCCCAGATCCCCCACGCCCTCGGCCTGGCCTGGGCCATGCAGCTCAAGGGCGACCCCGGGGTGGCCTGTGTCTTCTTCGGTGACGGCGCCAGCTCGGAGGGCGACTTCTACGAGGCGGCCAACTTCGCCGGGGTGCTCAAGGCCCCGGTCGTCTTCTGCTGCGTCAACAACGCCTGGGCCATCTCCACGCCCCTGTCCAAGCAGACGG
>JBOGFE010000533.1:0-13817 GCA_050741935.1 Acidimicrobiia bacterium
GGCCCCGGTGGCCCTGCCCGCCGGCCGCTCCCGGGGCGACGGGCGGGCGGGTACGGCGGCCCTGGCCGTCTCCGGGCTGACCGTGACCTACCGCACCCCCCGGGGGCCGGTCCGGGCGGTGGCCGGCGTCGACCTGGAGGTGGCCGCCGGGCACAGCCTGGGGCTGGTGGGCGAGAGCGGCTGCGGGAAGTCGACGCTGGGCCGGGCCGTCCTCGGCATCCTGCCCCCGGGGACGGAGCGGGGGGGCCGGGTGATCCTCGACGGCGAGGACCTGACCGCCGACCCGGCCCGGTGGCGGACGGCCCGGGGTGACCGGCTGGCGCTCGTCTTCCAGGACCCGGCCACCCGCCTCGACCCCCTGATGCGGATCGAGGACCACTTCGTCGAGACGATCCGGACCCACCGTCCGGGCCTGCGCCGGGACGGGGCCCGCCGCCTGGCCGCCGAGGCCCTGGCCGCCGTGGGGGTGCCCCCGGCCCGGGCCCGCCAGTATCCCCACGAGTTCTCCGGGGGGATGCGCCAGCGGATCATGATCGCCCTGGCCGTGGCCCTGGAGCCCCGGGTGGTCATCGCCGACGAGCCCACCACCAGCCTCGACGTCCTGGTCGAGGCCCAGGTGCTGCGGCTCCTGGACTCGCTGCGCCAGCGCCTGGGGATCGCCGTGGTCCTCGTCACCCACAACCTCGGCATCGTGGCCGAGACCTGCGACCGGGTGGCGGTGATGTACGCCGGACGCATCGTGGAGGAGGGCCCGGTGACCGAGGTCTTCGCCCGGCCCCGCCACCCCTACTCCCAGGGGCTGCTGGGCAGCGTGATCAGCCTGGACACCACCACCCTGGTGTCGTTGCCGGGCGTGCCGCCCGACCTGGCCCACCCCCCGCCCGGCTGCCCCTTCGCCCCCCGCTGCCCCCTGGCCATGGACACCTGCCACGAGGTGGCGCCGGTGGCCGCCCCGGTGGGCGCGGACGGGCACCGGGCCGAGTGCCACCTCTACCCCGGCTCCGACCCCGCCCATCCCGACCGGGCCTGGGCGCCCGCCGGCCGGCGCATCACCCTCGCCGACCCGCCGCTGGCCGGGACGCTGGCATGAGCGCGTCCACGCCCTCGCCCGAAGCCCCTCGCCCGCCCTCCTCCCCCACCGGCCCGTTGGTCCGGGTCGAGGACCTCGAGGTGCACTTCGCCCTGCGCGGTGGACTGCTGGGTCAGGTGTTCGGTTCCCAGCGGGTCGTCCGGGCGGTGGACGGGGTCAGCCTGGAGGTCGCCCGGGGCCAGACGCTCGGCCTGGTGGGCGAGTCGGGCAGCGGGAAGACGACCCTGGGCCGGGCCGTGCTGCGCCTGGTGGAACCCACCGCCGGGACGGTCTGGTTCGAAGGCCGGGACATCACCCGGCTCCCCGAGCGGGACCTTCGGCCGCTGCGCCGGCGGATGCAGCCGGTCTTCCAGGACCCCCACGCGGCGCTGAACCCGGCCATGACCATCGGCGAGGCGGTGGCCCACCCGCTGCGCATCCAGGGCCTGTGCGCCACGCCGGGTGAGGCCCGCAAGCGGGCGTCGGCCATGCTCGACCGGGTCGGGGTCACGCCGGCCGCCACCTACATGGACCGGTTCCCCGAGGACCTCTCCGGCGGCCAGAAACAGCGGGTCGTGATCGCCCGGGCCCTGGTCACCGAACCGGCCCTGGTGGTGGCCGACGAGCCCGTGGCCATGCTCGACATGAGCGTCCGGGCCCTGGTGCTGCGCCTCCTGGCCGGCCTCAAGCGCGACCTCGGCCTCACCTATGTCTTCATCACCCACGACCTGGCCACCGCCCGGCTCCTGTGCGACACGGTGGCCGTCATGTACCTGGGCCGGGTGGTCGAGACCGGCCCGGCGGCGGACGTCCTCGGCCGCCCCCGCCACCCCTACACCCGGGCCCTGCTGGAAGCCGTGCCCCGCCCCGACCCGTCGGCCCGGAACCGGCCCCGGACCCTGCCCACCGGCGAGGTCCCCGACGCCACCGACCCCCCCTCCGGATGCCGGTTCCACCCCCGCTGCCCGGAAGCCTTCGCCCCCTGCGCCGAGATCGAGCCCCCGCTCGTCAACGGCGTCGCCTGCCACCTCCACACCCCGCCCGAGCGCCCCTGATCCATTCTTTGTGACATCGCCGGCGCCCCGTGGGGGTCGGAACGTAACAAGGAACGGGAGATAGGTGACTTACGAATGGACGGTCAGCCGGCGGCGAGCCGCACGGCGCCGCCGTCGACGACCTCGCCCACCTTGAAGGCGTCGTTCCCCGCCGCCCGAAGGGCCGCCACGGCCTCGTCCGCGGCCCCCGCCGGCACTACCGCCAGCATCCCCAACCCCAGGTTGAACACCCGCTCCATCTCGTCGTCCGCCACCCCGCCGGCGGACTGGATCACGTCGAAGATCCGGGGCCGGGGCCAGGAGCCCACCGGCAGGACCGCTCCGAGGCCCTCGGGCAGCACCCGGGCCAGGTTCCCCGGGATCCCGCCGCCGGTGATGTGGGCGAAGGCCCGCACCTCCACCGCCGCCGCCAGCGCCCGCATGGCCGGCGAGTAGATGACCGACGGCACCAGCAGCTCCTCGCCCAGCGACCGCTCCGACCCCGGCCACGCCGGCGCCTCCCAGTCGTGGGCCGCCAGCACCCCCCGGGCCAGCGAGTACCCGTTGGAACGCAGCCCGGGGCTGGCCAGGCCGACGATGGCATCGCCGGCGCCGACCCCCCGGGGGAGCCGCCCGCCGGCCTCCACCACCCCCACGGCGAAGCCGACCAGGTCGAACTCACCCGGCTCCATGAGCCCGGGATGCTCGGAGATCTCCCCCGCCACCAGGGCACAGCCGGCCTGGCGGCAGCCGTCGGCGACCCCGGCGACCAGCGCCTCGATCATCTCCGGGTCGTTGCGGCCGACCGAGACGTAGTCGAGGAAGAACAGCGGCTCGGCGCCGCACACGGCCAGGTCGTCGACCGACATGGCCACGCAGTCGATGCCGATGGTGTCGAAGCGCCCGAGCCGGCGGGCCACCTCCGACTTGGTCCCCACCCCGTCGGTGGTGGACACCAGCAGGGGCTGCTCCCACCGCTTCGGATCGAAGGCGAAGAGGCCGGCGAAGCCACCGATGTCGGAGACCACCTCGGGCCGGAAGGTCGAACGGACGTGGGCCTTGATGCGCTCGACCGCCTCGTCGGCCGCCTCCAGGCTGACCCCGGCGGCCTCGTAGGTCGAACCCCGGTCGTCGTCGCCGGCCGGAGGCTTCACACCTCGAGCTGGGAGGGCGCCCCGTCCCGCGAGTTGGGCTGGGCGGCCTCGAAGACGCCCTCCTCGGAGCTGACGGCCACCGGGTAGTTCCCGCTCAGGCAGGCGGTGCAGAACGACGTCGGCGGCGCCCCGGTGGCGGCCAGCAGCCGGGGCAGCTCCAGGTAGGCCAGGGAATCGACCCCCAGGTACTCGCGGATCTCACCCACCGACAGGTCGGCGGCCAACAGCTCGGAGCGGCGCGAGGTGTCCATGCCGAAGAAGCAGGGCCAGCGGTAGGGCGGCGAGGAGATGCGCATGTGCACCTCGGCCGCCCCCGCCTCCCGGAGCATGCTCACGATCTGGCGGGTGGTGGTCCCCCGCACGATGGAGTCGTCCACCACCACCAGGCGCTTGCCGGCGATGTTCTCGGGCAGCGGATTCAGCTTGAGCCGCACTCCCATGCCCCGCAGCATCTGATTGGGTTGGATGAAGGTCCGGCCCACGTAGCGGTTCTTCACCAGGCCGTCGCCATAGGGGACGCCCGAGGCCCGGGCGAAGCCCTGGGCGGCGGGAACACCCGATTCGGGGACGGGCATGACCATGTCGGCCGGCACCGGCGCCTGGCGGGCCAGCTCCTCACCCATCCGCTGGCGGGCGGCGTGGACGTTCTGGCCGTAGAGATCGGAGTCGGGCCGGGCGAAGTAGACGAACTCGAAGAGGCACAGCGATGGGGTCGGCTCGGCGTAGCGGTGGGACCGCACCCCGGAGGCGTCGATGACGATCATCTCCGCCGGCTCGATCTCGCGCACCATGTGGGCGCCCACGATGTCGAGCCCGGCCGTCTCCGAGGCCAGCACCCAGCCGCCTTCCATCCGGCCCAGGACCAGGGGCCGGAAACCGTGGGGATCGCGGATCCCGATGAGGCGGGCGTCGTCCATGAGCACGAAGGAGAAGGCGCCCCGCAGCCGGGGCAGCACCGCCTCCAGGGGCGCCTCCAGGTCGCGACCGTCGGAGCGGGGCACCTCGGCCCAGGTCCGGGCCAGCAGCTCGGCCACCACGTCGGAATCGGAGCCGATGTCGGCCGGGTCGATCCCCAGCTCGGCGGCCAGCTCCAGTGTGTTGGTCAGGTTGCCGTTGTGGCCCAGGGCGAAGCCGCAGTCGCCCCGGGAGCGGTAGACGGGCTGGGCGTTGCGCCAGGTGCTGGTCCCGGTGGTCGAGTAGCGCACGTGGCCGATGGCCAGGTGCCCCTCGAGGGGGGCGAGCCGGCGCTCGTCGAAGGCCTGGGTGACGAGCCCCATGTCCTTGACCACGGTGATGGTCTCGCCGTCGGACACGGCGATCCCGGCCGACTCCTGGCCGCGGTGCTGCAGGGCGAAGAGCCCGAAATAGGTGAGGTTGGCGACGGCCTGGCCCGGGGCGTAAACCCCGAAGACCCCGCAGGCTTCGCCGATGCGGTCGTCCACTCCCAGGGAATCTAGCCGGGATCGGGCTCGGGATCGGTGGACAGCTCGGCGTAGTCGGCCCGGAAGCCGTCGTGGAGCAGGCGGGGGACCTCCCGCCGCTCCCGGGTGAGGATCCACAGACCCATGACCAGGTAGGCCAGTGCGAAGAGCACCAGCTCCCGGCCGTGCCACTCCTCGGGCACCACCGCCCCGGCGAAGAACTGGGCCCAGAACAGCACGAACAGCGCCGTCGCCTCCCGGAGGGACATGGACAGGTTGAGGAGGATGGTCACGGCGAAGAACGACTGGGCGGCGGTGAGGAGGACCTCCTCCCGCTGGCGGGCGATGATGGGCAGCCCGTCGAGGCTGCCGGAGGCGATGGCGAAGGCGATGGGCAGCGTCCCCACCAGCAGCGTCCACTGGTTGACCTTGGACGACACCAGCGTGCCCAGCCCGGCGTTGGTGTTGAGCCGGAAGGCGTAGAGGCCGGCCACCAGCAGCTCAGGCGCCTCGGAGGCCAGGGGGGCCAGCCACTGGACGAGGAAGAACTCGCTGATCCCGAGCTCGCCGCCCGTCTCCACCAGGGCGTGGGCGAAGTTCTCGGCGCAGGCCAGGATGACCAGGGCGGCCACCACGAACAGGCCGACGACCGTCGCCCGCCGTCGGGGGGTGGGCAGCTCGCCCAGGGCCTCGGCCGGACCCACCAGGTGGGGTTCCTCGGCCGGCGCCTTGGAGATGCGGATCATGTAGGCGATGAAGATGCTGACCAGCACGGCGGCGTCGATCAGAGTGATGGACCGCTTGAGGGGCAGGGTCAGGGAGTAGACGGTGGCCAGCGACAGGAAGGACAGCTCGACGGCGTGGGAGCGGTCCAGGGCCACGGCCTCCATCCGCTGGCCCCGGGCCTTGAGACGCCGCCAGGCGATGAACACCACCATGCTCCAGCCGAGGCCGATGAGGAGCCGGTTGGCGCCGGTCATGTTGGCCAGGGCCAGGGCGCAGTTCGACTCCTTCCCGGCGGCGATGTCGGCTGCCGACTGGCAGATCGCGCCGAACTCGGCGTAGGCCTCGCCGCCGTTCAGGGCGAAGACGAGGTCGACGGCGTACTCCGGCAGGACGGCAATGAAGGCGAGCAGGGCGATGGCGAGCCCCGCCGAGATGTCGAGCTGGGCCACCTCGGCCGCCCAGGACAGCAGGAAGGCCGCGCCCACGATGGCCAGTCCGTAGACCAGGGCCAGGACGGGGTAGCCCAGGTCGGGGTGCGTCCGGGACATGAAGACGCCGGGGACGGTGATCAGGGCGGCGCCGGCGAGGAAGTTGTACTGGCGGCGGCGTTTGGCGGCGGTGAGGGGGGGCCCTGACATGAGCGGGCAGCTTAGGGGGGTGTCAGAGCTGGGAAACCGCGGCGGCCAGCTCGGCCAGGTCGGCGACGACGAGATCGGGATTCACACCGAGGCGCTCCATGGGGGCACCGGCCCGGTTCACCCAGGCCACGGGCAGGCCGAACGACCTGGCCCCGGCCGCGTCCCACGGGTTGGACGAGACGAACAGCATCCGGTCGGGGGCGAGACCGAGATCGCGCCCGGCCAGGGCGTAGACCGACGGATGGGGCTTGTAGATCGACAGCTCGTGCACCGAGATGACGTGGGTGATGGTCTTGGACAGGCCGCCGGCGGCGAGGCCCTCCTCCAGCATGGGCGGACTGCCGTTGGAGAGCACCGCCAGGGTCCGGGGGGCGAGGGCGGCGAGGGCGTCGGGGACCTCGGGGTAGGGCGCCACGTCCAGCCAGGCGGCCAGGAGCCGCTCCCGGGTGGCGGCGTCGACCTCCACCCCGCGGCGGACCAGGGTGTGGTCGAGGGCGTCGGCCGTCACGCTCCAGAAGTCGACGTACCGACCCATGAGGGACCGCAGCCAGGTGTACTCGAGCTGCTTCTGACGCCACAGATCGACGAAACCAGCGGGCTCGTCGGTGACGGCGGCGGCCGCCCGGCCCACCGAGGCGATCTCGAGCAGGGTGCCGTAGAGGTCGAAGACGAGGGCGTCGGGATTGCGCATGGATCGGGTCTAGCACCGCCGTGCGTGGTAGATCCGAAGGTATGACCGGCTGGATCGCCCGGGTGGCGCTGGCGGTGGGACTGCTCCTCGCCGGCGCCTGCGACGGTGGCGGCGACGCCGCCCAGCCGCCGTCGTCGACCACGCTGGCCAGCGCCGGCGTCGACACGGTCCCGCCCGAGACGGAGCCGCCGCCCACCGAACCCCCGACCACCGGGGCGCCGGCCACCACCGCCACCACCGAGGACGAGGGTCCGCCGGTGGTGCTCCGGGGCGACGGGCTGGGCGCCCACCGCTTCGGCAGCCCGGTCGACGAGGTCATCGCCGGCCTCACCCTGCGCTGGGCCCCGCCCGACGCCGACTCGGGCTGGGTGGCGGCGGGGAGCTCGCCCTTCGGGGTCTGCCCCGGCACCGAGGTCCGGGTGGTGGAATGGCGGGGGTTCCGGGTGTACTTCTCCGACGGGCTGACCCCGTGGGGGACGGGCAGACGGCACTTCTTCAGCTGGGACTACCTGGCCGCCGACTTCGACAGCCCCCGGCCCGACGCCGGCGGGAACCGGCCCCCGCTCCACACCGACCCGGGGATCACCGTCGCCTCGTCCGTGGCCGACCTCCAGTCGGCCTACGGTGAGCGGCTCGAGCTGTTCGACCGCGAGGAAGGCGGAGGCCCCGCCTTCGGGGTGCAGACCCCCGACGGCGGCCTCTTCGGGTTCGTCACCACCGTCGAGCCCGGTGGCCTCGTCCGTTCGATCATCGGTGGCGGAGGATGTGGCGAGTGATGGATCCGGTGACGGCCCTCAAGCGCATCGGCTACCTGCTGGAGCGGGAGCTGGAGTCGAGCCACCGGGTGAAGGCCTACCGCAAGGCCGCCGCCGTCGTCGCCGAGCTGCCCGAGGGCGAGCTCGAGCGGCGGATCCGGGCCGGCACCCTTCAGGACCTCCCCGGCATCGGCGAGAAGACGGAGCGGATCATCGTCGAGGCGGCCGGCGGCGACGTCCCCTCCTACCTCCAGACCCTGGAGGAGGCGCCTTCCGCCGTCCCCACCCTCACCGGCGACGGCGCCGCCCTGCGGGCCGCCCTCCAGGGCGACTGCCACACCCACTCCGACTGGTCCGACGGCGGCTCGCCCATCGACGAGATGGCCGAGGCGGCCCGTGACCTCGGCCACGCCTGGACCGTCCTCACCGACCACTCCCCCCGCCTCACGGTGGCCAAGGGCCTCTCGCCGGAACGGCTGCGCAAGCAGCTCGAGGTGGTGACCGAGGTCAACGAGCGCATGGCTTCCGGGGGCACCCCGGGCCCCGGGGCCCCCTTCCGGCTCCTCACCGGCATCGAGGTCGACATCAACGTCGACGGGACCCTCGACCAGGAGGAGGACCTCCTCGCCGAGCTCGACCTGGTGGTGGCGTCCGTCCACTCCAAGCTGCGCATGGACCGCGAGTCGATGACCAGCCGCATGCTCCTGGCCGTGGCCAACCCCCACGTCGACGTGCTCGGGCACTGCACCGGGCGCATGGTGATGGCCCGGGGCGGGGGGGAGGGCAAGGGCCGCCCCGAGTCGGAGTTCGACTCCGACCTCGTCTTCGCCGCCTGCCTGCGCTTCGACAAGGCGCTGGAGGTCAACTGCCGCCCCGAGCGCCTCGACCCGCCCCGGCGGTTGCTGACGAAAGCGCTGGAGATGGGCTGCAAGCTGGCCATCGACACCGACGCCCACGCCCCCGGACAGCTGGCCTGGCAGCCCTACGGCTGCGAGCGGGCGGCGGAGTGCGGCGCCCCCCCGGACGTGGTCGTCAACAGCTGGGACGCCGACCGCCTCCTGGCCTGGACCACCGCCCACCCGTCCTGACCAGCATCTCCTGTGATGCCCGGGGGTATCCCGTAACCCCCGCCCCGTACAATTGAGATCGGTGGAAGGCATCGTTCTCGTCGGCGCGCTGTTCGTGACGATCCTGGTGCCGGCCGTGGCCCTGTGGCGCGTCCTCCGGGCCCGGCGGGCGTTCGGGACCCCGACGGAGCAGGCCACCTTCGACGTGCTCCACAAGGCCAACGAGGCCGCCCCGCCGCTGCGGATGGGGCTCACCCGCACGGCCGCGGGCCGGGCGGTCAAGGGAATCCACAGCCTGATCGGGGCCCCGGCCGTCGCCCTCACCAACGAGACCGAGCTGCTGGCCTGGGACGGGATCGCCGACCACCACGGCACCCAGGCCGCCCACCTGGCCGCGGCCGTGGTCGCTTCCGGGCGGCCCCGGGTGGTGAAGAGCGAGCTCCTGCCCTGCCGGGACCCCTACTGCCCCATCGAAGCGGCCGTGATCGTCCCCATCGTGGTCGGTGACGACGTCGTCGGGACCCTGGGCGCCTTCGGCACCGAGGCCCGCCCCGGGCTCATCCGCGCGGCCGGCGAGGTGGCCCGGTGGATCTCCACCCAGGTCGAGCTGGCCGAGCTCGACGTGTCCCGGGCCCGCCTGGCCGAAGCCGAGGTCCGGGCTCTGCGGGCCCAGATCTCGCCCCACTTCATCTTCAACGCACTGACCGCCATCGCCAGCTTCGTGCGCTCCGACCCCGAACGGGCCCGGGAGCTGCTGCTGGAGTTCGCCGACTTCACCCGCTACAGCTTCCGCAGCCACGGCCAGTTCACCACGCTGGCCGAGGAGCTCCGCTCCATCGACAAGTACCTGGCCCTGGAGCGGGCCCGGTTCGGGGAGCGCCTCCAGGTCACCCTCCAGGTCGCCCCCGAGGTGCTGGCGGTGGCCGTGCCCGTCTTCGTGCTCCAACCCCTGGTCGAGAACGCGGTGCGCCACGGACTGGAGAAGAAGCCCGGCCGGGGCCACATCACCATCGTGGCCGAGGACGCCGGGCCCGAGTGTCACATCTCGGTGGAGGACGACGGGGTGGGCATGGAGCCCCAGCGGGTGCGTTCCAGCCTGGCCGGGCGGGACAACGGGGTGGGGCTGGCCAACGTCGACGAGCGGCTCCGGACCGTCTTCGGCTCCGAGTTCGGCCTGGTGGTCGAGACCGCCCCCGGGGCCGGGACGAAGGTGAGCCTGCGGGTGCCCAAGTACCGCACCGGGGTGCGCGCCTCTTGACCGCCATGTCGGCGGGGACGGCCCGCGCCACCCCGGGGCCGCTCGAGGTGCTGGTCGTCGACGACGAGCTGCCCGCCCTCGAGGACCTGGCCTACCTGCTGCGCCAGCAGCCCCACATCGGGTCGGTGATGACCGCCGGGGACGCCACCGAAGCCCTGCGCCGGCTGCGCGACGGCGCCTTCGACGCCGTCTTCCTCGACATCCGCATGCCCGGCCTCGACGGCCTGGAGCTGGCCCGGGTGCTGGGGCGCTTCGCCCGGCCGCCGGCCATCGTCTTCGTCACCGCCTACGAGAACCATGCCGTGGAGGCCTTCGAGCTGGCGGCCGTGGACTACCTCCTCAAGCCGGTCCGGCCCGAGCGGCTCTCCGAGGCCATCGGGCGCATCACCGCCGGCCGGCACCGGACGGTGACGGAGGCCGACAAGGAGGACCCGACCCGGATCGCCGTGGAGCTGGGAGGTCGCACCCTCTTCGTCGAGCGGGACTCCATCCGCTACGTCGAGGCCAGCGGCGACTACGTCCGGCTCCACGCCGAGGACGCCCACTACCTGGTCCGCACGCCGATCTCGGTGCTGGAGGAGAGCTGGCGGGACGCCGGCTTCGTCCGGGTCCACCGCGGCTACCTGGTGGCCCTGCGCCACCTCTCCGAGCTGCGGGTCCGTTCCGGGGGCGGCTACGTGCTGGTCATCGGCGGCCAGGAGCTGCCCGTCAGCCGGAGCCACGCCCGGGAGCTGCGGGACCTCATCGGCCGCGCCCCCGGGACCCGGAGGCCGCCGGCGTGACCGACATCCCCCCCGGCGAGGGGGGTATCCCCGGTCCCGGTCGCCGGGTGGCGGTCCGCAACCCTCGGGGCCGGGCCACCAACCGCCGGGAGCGGACGCTGGCCGACCTGGCCGAGCAGACCGAGGTGGGCGAGGTGCTGCTCCGCTCCCTCACCCGGGCCCAGCTCGTCCTGGCCCTGCGGATCTTCGCCGTGTTCGGCTGCCTGCTCCTGGGACTGCCCGCCCTCTTCGCCAGCAACCCAGATCTGGGCCGCTTCCTGGTCCTCGGCATTCCCCTACCGTGGGTGATCCTGGGCGGCGCCATCTACCCCGTCCTGGTGCTCATGGGGCTCCTCTACGTCCGCCAGGCGGAGCGCCACGAGCGGGAGTTCACCGACATCGTCGAGCGGGGCTAGGCGCCGTGGACTCGCCCGTGGCGGTGGTGGCGGTGGTGGCTGTCACCGCGGCCACCATCATCATCGGAGCCATCGGGGTGCGGGTGGCCCGCACCACCTCCGACTTCTTCGTCGCCTCCCGCACGGTGGGGCCCATGTGGAACGCCTCGGCCATCTCAGGGGAGTACCTCTCGGCCGCCTCCTTCCTCGGCGTGGCCGGCCTCGTCATGAAGTACGGGACCGACATGCTGTGGTACCCGGTCGGCTACGCCACCGGCTACCTCGTCCTCCTCCTTCTGGTCGCCGCCCCGCTGCGGCGCTTCGGTGCGTACACCATCCCCGACTTCGCCGAGGGCCGCCTCAACTCCCTCGCCGTGCGCCGCATGGCCACCGGCTTCGTGCTCCTCATCGGCTGGTTCTACCTCCTGCCCCAGATGAAGGGGGCGGGCGTCACGCTGCGGGCCATCGTGGGCACCCCCTACTGGGTCGGGGTGGTGGTGGTCGGGGCGGTCATCACCGCCAACGTGGCCCTGGGCGGGATGAAGGGCATCACCTTCGTGCAGGCCTTCCAGTACTGGCTGAAGGTCACCGCCATCTCGCTGCCCGCCCTCGTCCTCCTGGGGCACTGGCACAACGACGAGGCGCCCAAGCTGACCCAGCCGGCCCCCCCCACCTTCGCCCGGGAGACGACGGTCGACGTCGAGGTCGACGCCCGGTTCGAGGTCACGGAGACGACCGAGGTGGTGGTGAAGGGGACCCTCGACGGTCACCGCCGGCCCGGGGTGACGGTGGTGAAGCTCTCCCCGGGGCGCCACGAGGTGACCGAGGGCACGCGGATCACGTTCCCGGCCGGCGCCGCCGCCCCCCACCGGACGGGGTTGCCCCTGTCCGACGGGGCGTCGTGGAGCCAGCCCTTCGGCCCCATCGGCAGCGAGCAGAGCCATCCGCTGTTCTTCACCTACTCGCTGATGCTGGCCACCTTCCTGGGGACGATGGGCCTGCCCCACATCCTGGTCCGCTTCTACACCAACCCCGACGGGCGGGCCGCCCGCCAGACCACGCTGATCGTGCTCGTCCTCCTCGGCGCCTTCTACGTCTTCCCCGCCGTCTACGGCGCCCTGGGGCGCCTCTACGCCCCCGAGCTGTACCTCACCGGGGC
This sequence comes from Acidimicrobiia bacterium, assembly GCA_050741935.1. Taxonomy (GTDB): domain Bacteria; phylum Actinomycetota; class Acidimicrobiia; order IMCC26256; family BP-133; genus CAWBJP01. Next base: position 12,129 of record JBOGFE010000533.1, read on the forward strand.
CACCGACACGGTGGTGCTGGCCCTGCCCGGCCGGGTGGTGGGCGGCTTCACCGGCGACCTGCTCTCGGGCCTGGTGGCGGCGGGGGCGTTCGCCGCCTTCCTCTCCACCGCCTCCGGCCTGCACATCTCGGTGGCCGGGGCCCTGGCCCAGGACGTGGCCCGGGGCACCATGGTCGACTTCCGCCGGGCGGCGGCGGTGGCCGGGGCGGTGGCCATCGCCCTCGGCCTCCAGGTCGAGCGCTTCGACATCAACGTGCTGGTGGGCTGGGCCTTCGCCATCGCCGCCTCGTCGTTCTGCCCCCTGCTGATCCTGGGCATCTGGTGGCGCCGCCTCACCGCCGCGGGGGCGGGCGCCGGCCTCCTGGTGGGAGGCGGACTGGCGTCGGGGGCCATCCTCTTCACCATGTCGGGGTATGAGACCTCGGGATGGACCGAAGCCCTCCTCGCCCAGCCCGCCCTCTGGTCGGTGCCCGCCGCCTTCCTCACCATGGTGACGGTCTCCCGGCTCACCGCCCGGCGGATCCCGTCCGACGTCGGGGCCAAGATGGTCACCCTCCACGCCCCCGAGACCCTGGGCCTGTCGAGGAATTTCCGCCAGTGACCTCGGCCTGACGCCATCCCCGTACGTGTGGCTACAGTCGGGCCTTGAGAGGGGGGACGGCCGTGGGTTGTCCCGCGTGTGGGCAGGTGACGCGTCCCGGCGCCCGGTTCTGCCCGTCCTGTGGCGCCGAGTTCCAGACGCCCTGCCCCAGCTGTGGAACTCCGGCGCTGCTCTCGGCGCATTTCTGCGACAGCTGCGGGGGCCCGGTGACCGGTTCGGTGGCCCCCGACAACCAGCGGGGCCCGCCAACGGCTCCTCAGCCCGCGGACCACCGGGCCGAGGGTCAACCCAGCGTCCCGGCCTCGTTCGCCGGCGGCCGGTATCAGATCCGCGGATTCCTGGGGGAGGGGGGACGCAAACGGGTCTACGCCGCCTACGACACGGCGCTGCACCGGGAGGTGGCCCTGGCCACGGTCAAGACGGAAGGCCTCGGCCCGGGCCCAGTTCGAAGCCATCGGCATGAACGGCTGGATCCGCCGGGCCGACGAGCTCGAGGCCCAGCTGAAGGAACGTATGGACGGTTGAAGGGGACAGGGGGCCGGTGACCTGCGGCGGCCAGAGCGGGTAAGCGTTCGTTGCCACGCACCCCCGCCGTCCTGGCTTTGCCCGCCACGATGGGCCTGGCTTACGGTGCGTGAGGAGGATCGCCGTCGTATCAAGGAGCGCGCGCCGTGACGAATCCCAGCATTGAAGCCCTGTCCACCGAGGACCGGAAGTTCGCCCCCTCCGATGAGTTCGCCGGGGCCGCCCGGTTCAAGGAGTCGGTCTACGAGGAGGGCAAGGATCTCGAGAAGTTCTGGGCCGCCCAGGCGGAGCACGTCATGTGGCGCACGCCCCACAGCCAGGTGCTCGACTGGTCCGGCGCCCCCTTCGCCAAGTGGTTCATCGGCGCCACCCTCAACATCACCGAGAGCTGCCTCGACAAGCATCTGGAGGACCGGGCCGACAAGGTCGCCTACCACTGGGAGGGGGAGCCGGGCGACACCCGCTCCATCACCTACCGGGAGATCTACGAGGACACCTGCCGGGCGGCCAACGCCCTCAAGTCACTCGGGGTGGAGAAGGGCGACCGGGTGGCCATCTACATG
>JBOGFE010000534.1:0-8096 GCA_050741935.1 Acidimicrobiia bacterium
GGCTGGGACCGGCTAATGCTAATCGAGGAAGGGTGTTCGGCGTCGTGGCGGAATTGGGCGCCGCTTCGATAGGGGATGTGCAGGCGGCTGCGATCGACTTCAGCTGTGTCGCCACCGGCCGGTCAGAAGCGCGGCCGCCAAGTCCCGGTGGCGGGGCATGCCCATCCGCTCGTAGTCCGCGACGGAGGCGCGGGCGAGTTCTTCGGCTCGCTCGCGGTCGCCGGGCCCGTCCCGGTCGAGGAGCATCCGGGCGTACCAGCGGCGGGTGTGCGCCTCTTCGGGTCGGTGGGGCAGCTCTGCTGCTTGCCGGAAGGCGGTGCGGAAGTGCCGTTCGGCGTCGTCAAAACGCCGGGCGGCGGTGGCGGCGATGCCGGCGGTGCGTTCGAGTCTGGCAGACCCCCACTGGCGGCGTTGGACAGCCATGTCCTGATCGGCGCGAGAAAAGTCATTGCAGACGGGCAGTGGGGCAGCGAGGCTGGGCGCCATGAGGGATGTGGTCGTGGTCGGGCACGGGGGTGCGCTCGGACTCGAGCTGATGGGCGCCTGCGAGATGCTCGAGGTGGTCAACCTCTGGCTGGCCCAGGAGGGCCGGCAACCGGCCTACCGGGTGCGGGTGATGACGGTTGACGGAGGACCGTTGCCGGTCATGGCGGGAGTGGAGGTCACGACCCGCTCGCTTCGCCGTTACTCAGGCCCGATCGACACGCTCATCGTCGTCGGCGGGCCCGTCGCCCCGGAGGCGAGCGCCGACCCGCAGCTGGTTCGGGAGGTACGCCGGGCCGCCCGCCGGGCCCGCCGGGTCGTCAGCCTGTGCACCGGGGCCTTCATCCTGGCCGCCGCCGGACTGCTCGACGGCAGGCGGGCCACCACCCACTGGCGCTGGGGCGACGACCTCGCCGCCTGCTACCCGGCGGTGTGCGTCGACACCGACCCCATCTTCATCCACGACGGGCGCATCTGGACCTCGGCCGGTATCACCGCCGGCTTCGATCTGCTCCTGGCCCTCATCGAGGAGGACGAGGGCGCCGAGGCCGCCCGCTTCGTGGCCCGGCTGCTGGTGGTCTTCCTGCGCCGGACCAGCAACCAGGCCCAGTTCAGCGCCCAGCTCACTTACCAGATGGCCGACCGCCATCCGCTGCGGGAGCTCCAGCAGTTCATCCTCGACCACCCCGACGCCGACCTGTCCCTCGAGGCCCTGGCCCGGCGGATGAACGTGAGTCCCCGGCACTTCGCCCGGGTGTTCCGGGCCGAGCTGGGCGTCTCGCCGGGCCGGTATGTCGAGGAGGTCCGGGTCGACACCGCCCGCCGCCGGCTCGAGGAGAGCGAGCTGTCGATCGAGGCGGTGGCGCTCGCCTGCGGGTTCGGCAACGCCGGGAGCTTCCGGCGGCTCTTCACGAAAGTGGTCGGCGTCTCGCCGGCCGAGTACCGCCGCACCTTCGCCACGACCCGCCATGCCGGCGGGCTCGGGCTCGCCGTCTGACACCAGGCGTCCCGTCCACCTCGGCGTCGTCCCGCCGACCCGGCGGGAGCGCGCGCCCATCGCACCACCGTCCGCACCACAGGGGAGGCAGAGGACCCATGGCCCAGACCGAACGTTCCCAGGCCCGGCACCAGCGCCGGTGGCGCAGCACCGCGGTGGCGCTCCCGGCGCTGGCCCTGCTCGCCGCTTCCACCCCGGTGTCGTACAGCACCGAGTACCCGCCCACCCTCTCCGACGCGATCGTCGGGTCGCTGGAAGCCATCGAGGCCGCCCCCGAGGTGCCCGAGGTGGTCCAGAACCTCGCACCTGGCGCCCTCGAGGCCCGGGACGCCGCCGCCGCCGCCTTCCGGGCGGCGGGCGCCGGGGCCGACCCCCTGTCCAAGCCCGAGTACCTCGTGGTCTGGGCCGGGAAGATGAACGCCGGGGACCTCTCGGGCAGCGACGTGGCCCGCTTCCTCGGCCAGGGCACCCTCAGCCCGCAGGGCCTGCTCGATGCCGCCGACCTGCGCCTGCGGCCGGGGCTCGACGCCATGATCGTGGTCGACGCCCGGAAGCACAACGCCGACGGCACCCCGTCCGACGGCTACGGCCGGGTCGTCAACTTCGTGGAGCTGCCGCCGCCCTTCGGCCTCGAGAGCGAGCCGCACCACATGCAGTACAGCTGGGAGAACGGCCAGCCGGTCATCGCCGGGGGTCTGTTCAACGATGTCACCACGGTGTGGGACGTGTCCGGCATCCCCGAGATCCGCCTGACCAACGCCATCCGGCCCGAGGAGACGCCGCTCGGGAGCGTCCCCGACGCCTACGACTTCTTCCCCGACGGGCGGGCGGTGGGGACCTACATGGGTGGGCCCAACCTGAACTACGCCGGCTCCCCCGGCTCGGTCGTCGTCTTCAAGCCCGATGCCGGCAAGGGCCTCGTGTTCGAGAGCGAGACGCCGGCCGGGGTCCCGGGGGCCGTCAACTCGTCCAACCCCGGCGGCGTCCCCGAACCGTGCTCGTCCGTCGAGGCCAAGCCGCTGGGCACGTGCGCCAACCCCCACGGCATCCAGATCCGGGCCGACCTCGGACGGATGGTCACCGGCGACTACGCCGAGCCCCGGGAGCTCACCACCGACCCGGTGCGGCCGATGAACCAGGCCACCTACCGGCCCACGCTGCGGGTGTGGGACGTGACCACGCCGTCGGCCCCCCGGCTGGTCTCGGTGGCCCGCATGCCCAAGGGCCCCCAGGAACCGGCCAACCGGGGCTACGAGAACGTGGGGATCATGGAGAACGCCAAGACCCACGCGCCGGCCAAAGGCATGTTCGCCGGGGCGGCGTGCGGCGGCGGCATCTTCTTCGCCCCCGACGTCACCGCGCTCGCCGGCGACTCGAGCGCGGCGTGGCGGCAGGTGTTCGACGACGACATGGCCATCCTCGGCGCGCCCGGTGACCCCAGGGTGGCCGGGGGCCGGAACCCGGAGCCGGGAGGATGCGCCGGCGGCGCCTGGCACCAGGTGAGCGAGGACAACCGCTTCCTGTTCCGGGCCGTCAACGGGCGCAACCCCGGTACCGCCGACGGCTTCGACAACGGCATCCCCAAGCTCGTCTACTCGCTGGACATCGAGAACCTCATTGCCGGCGCCGCCGACGGCCGGATCGACTGCAACATCGACACCATCGGCGAGATCCAACGGGGCCAGGGCGACGAGGCCGACTGTCCCCGGCTCGTCTCGGTTCTCCTGGCCGACGACCACACCACCGGCGGCCCGCACTGGGGGGCCATCGACAACCACAGCCTGACCCCCACCGGCGCCCCGACCCGGCTGGTGTTCTCCAACTCCTTCGTCTCCCGCACCGGTGTGGACGGCAACCACCGCATGTACATGGTCGACGTCGACCCGGTGACCGGTGCCCTCAGCTACGACCGCACCTTCCGGGACGAGAAGACCGGCGCCCTCGGCGTCGACTTCAACCGTCGCAACTGGCCGAACCGCGCCGGCGCCGGCTTCTACAAGCCGCACTCGATGGTGTGGGTCTGCCCGCCCGGCATCTGCGGCTGATGCCGGCGGGCGACACGACGGGTTGGGCGTTTCAGATGCGGTAGATCGGCTGCTCTCGAGCAGCCGGAGGACCACCTCGTCGCCCGGCGCGCCGCATCCCCTACAATCACCTTCCGGCCGTCAGCGGACGGAACCCAGCGCTCGTAGCTCAACGGATAGAGCATCTGACTACGGAGCATCTCCAGGCCGGCGGCGTGCGCAACGTGGAAACACCTGACCAGCTGACCTGCAGCTTCATGTGTCGAGCGCCTGATCAGATGCTGTTCTCCGTGGAGAGATAGAGCATCTGATCCAAAGGCTTCCGGCAGCCTCTGCCGTTGGTCCAACGGGCGTGTCGCCGCACGGCGACATTGCGGGTTGTCGTCGTGCGGTGACATGCTATTCTGTCGTCGTACGGCGACATCATATCTTTTGACCGGAGGTACGGTGCGGGGGGTCGGCAGTGCCAGGCAGCTGGGGGCGGCCGTGCGGGCCCGACGCGTCGAGCTCGGTCGCAGCCAAGGCGAGGTCGCCGAGTCGGCCGGGGTGTCTCGCCAGTGGTTGTCCGAGGTCGAATCCGGCAAGCCGACGGCCGAAGTCGGCTTGGTGCTACGAGTCCTCGACGCCCTGCTCCTTGACCTGTCGCTTACCGCTCGCGAAGCGGAGGACGCTGTGCCGCCCGCCGCGACGATCGAGGTCGCCGACCTCGACGAGGTCCTTGACGAGTACCGGCGCCGGTGAGCGACACCCTGATCGTCGCCATCGGCGGCGCCGTGGCCGGAACCCTCACTCGCGGGCGGGCCGGGCTCGTCTTCGACTACGACGACGGGTACCGGGCCAGCCCGGGCGCGACACCCGTGTCCCTTTCCATGCCGCTGCAGGCCGGGAGGCACCGATCGGCGGTGGTCACCCCATGGCTGTGGGGGTTACTGCCCGACAACGCCGATGTTCTGGAACGCTGGGCCCGGCAATTCCAGACCTCGGCGTCGTCGCCGTTCTCGCTGCTGGCCACACCCGTCGGGGAGGATTGCGCCGGCGCCGTCCAGTTCCTCCGCCCGGACCGGGCCGATGAGGTCCTCGGCCGGCCCGGACAGATCGAATGGCTCGACGAAGACGGGGTCGCCGCCCGCCTCGCCGCCCTGCGGGGTGATACGACGGCCTGGCTCGGACCCGACTTCAGCGGTCAGTTCAGCCTGGCCGGCATACAGGCCAAGACCGCGCTGTTCTTCGACGGTCACCGCTGGGGGCTGCCGTCGGGAGCGACTCCGACGACCCACATCCTCAAGCCGGCCATCGCCGGACTCGACGATCACGACCTCAACGAGCATCTCTGCCTCTCCGCGGCCGGCCGGGTCGGCCTGACCGTCGCTCGGACCCGGATCGTGCGTTTTGCCTCTCGCACCGCCGTCGTGATCGACCGCTACGACCGCCGACAGTCCGGGGAGCGGGTCGTGCGGATCCATCAGGAGGACCTGTGCCAGGCGCTCGGCGTTCCTCCCCCGCGGAAGTATCAGGCCGACGGGGGGCCGGGCCCCGGCGCGGTCGCCGCTCTGCTGAGGGACACGGTCCGGCCCAGCTCGGCGGCGCGCTCGGCCGTCGAGGCGTTCCTCGACGCGCTGGCCTGGAACTGGGTGATCGGCGGAACCGACGCCCACGCCAAGAACTACTCGGTTCTGCTGGCTGGCGACCAGGTGCGCCTCGCACCGCTCTACGACGTGGCGTCGGTCCTTCCCTACGACGGCGTCGACGAACTCAAGCTCAAGATGGCGATGAAACTCGGCGGCGAGTACCGCCTCAAAGGCCACGGGCCGTCCACTTGGGCGAAGGTCGCCGCCGAGATTGGCCTCGACGCGCAGACCACCGAGGCTCGTGTGGCTGAACTCGTCGCGATTGCCCCCGACGCCCTGCGGGACGCCGCCGCTGCGCCGGACGTCCGCCGGCTCCGCCGGCGCCTCCCGGGGCGGCTCGTCGCCGCCGTCGCCGCCCGCGCCGCTCGCTGTGCCCTCCAGCTGCCCCGGCCGGCCTAACGCCGATTCTCGGGCACGGGTGATTGTTGAACGACACTCCGGCTGAGCACGGGAAAAGGAGAGACGAGCCGATGACCGTCGAACTGAACCACATCATCATCCCCGCCAAGGACAAGCGGGCGTCGGCGGAGTTCCTCGCCGGGATTCTGGGAGTGGAGGTAGGACCGCAGTGGGGACCATTCATTCCCGTCCACGTCGCCAACGGGGTCACGCTCGACTATCAGGACTACTCGGAGGACTTCCTTTCCCACCACTGCGCCTTCCTGGTCAGCGAGCCGGAATTCGATGCCGTCTTTTCCCGTATCGGGGAAGCCGCGCTCACTTACTACGCCGACCCTGCGCGCGAGCAACCCGGTGAGATCAATCACCTCTACGGGGGCCGCGGCGTGTACTTCGAGGACCCGGACGGCCACGTCATGGAGGTAATCACCCAGCCGTATGGCGACAAGCCGGAGTGGAACGCCTCATCCTCTGCTTCGGAGGCCTAATTGGCCAACGCCGCCGCCGGGGCAACAGGGCCGGCGGACGCTCAGTGAACCTGGACCCGTCGAAGGGGGAGCCGCGGTGGAGGACGGACAGCCGAGCAGGACCGCCCTTGCGACCGCGGCGGCTCGGACCGCCCACCTGATCCTCGACCCCGATCATGCGTCGCCGTCTCGCCTCGTGGGGCCGTCGGGAAGAATCCGTGACCATTCTGTGACCAGGAAACAACCTCGTTTCAGAGCTCACAGCTGTCCCCATACCTTGGCGGCTTCGGAGCAGGCAGACTGGCGTCCGTGGGCGAGCGGGCTGGGCAGGTGACGTTGTTGTTTACCGACCTCGTCGCGTCGACCGAACTCCTGGCCCGGCTGGGAGACGACGCCGCCGAGGAGGTCCGTCGCCTCCACTTCGGCGCCCTGCGCGAGGCGGTCGCTGACGCGGGTGGCGAGGAGGTGAAGAGCCTCGGGGACGGGCTGATGGTGGCCTTCGGGAGCGTCGTTGCCGCCCTGTGGTGCGCCGTGGCCATGCAACGCCGGGTGGCCGAGCACAACCGGGCGGGGTCCGGCCCGGTCCTCGAGGTGCGGGTGGGCCTCCATGCCGGTGAGCCGGTCCGGGACCGTGGGGACTTCGATGGCGAGGCGGTGGTGGTAGCCAGGCGGCTCTGCGACCTGGCGGCGGGGGGTCAGATCTTCACCAGCGAGCTGGTGATGAATCTGGTGGGATCGCGGGGCGGGTTCTCGTTCCGCCCGCTCGGGCGACTGCAGCTGAAGGGGCTCCCCCGGAGCATGGCCGCCGTGGAGCTTCGGTGGGATGCAGACGGCAGCGGACCGGAAGGCCGCCGGGGTGTGGCGGCAAGGCCGGTCAGCGAGCAGCCACTGGTGCGGCGGGGTCCGGAGCTCGTCGGCCGGGGCCGCGAGCTGGCGATCTTGGAGGAAGAGTTCGAACGGGCGGCGACCAGCGGGTTCGGCTGCGTCGTGCTGCTCGGGGAGCCGGGCGTGGGCAAGACGCGCCTGGCCGGCGAGTTGCTGGCCCGCCACCGAAGCGACGCCCACGGCCTGTCGGCCCGGGCCTACCAGTTCGGGGCAACGACCGCCTTCGGGGTGTGGGCTGAGGCGCTCGAGCGGCACCTGCGGGCGTTGAGCCCCGACGAGGTGGAGCGGCTCTGCCACGGTGCCGTCGACGATCTCGCCCGCCTCCTCCGGAGCGTCGCCGCCCTCCGGGGATCCCGCCCCGAGGCGGAACCGCCCCGCACCCGCCTGCTCGATGCGCTGGCGGTCCTGCTCGCCAGCCTGGCCGCGCAGCAACCGGTGGTGGTGTTGTTGGACGACCTGCACCTGGCCGACGCCTCGTCCCTGGAGGCACTCCGTTACCTGGGTCAGCACTGCGCCGGCAGCCGCCTGCTCGTCCTCGCCACTGCCCGCCCGGCCGAGCTGGCCGAGCAGCCGTTGGCCACCGACACCGTGCTCACCCTCGAGCAGGACGGGATGCTCCGCCGACTCCCGGTGGAGCCGCTCGGCACCGAGGGCCTCGAGGCGCTGGCCGAAGTGCTGATCGGCGATCGGCCCCCTGCTGCTCTGGTCGACTGGATCAGCTTGCGTTCGCGCGGCAATCCCCTCTTCGCTATCGGTCTCGTGCGGGCGCTGCTCGAGGAAGGGGCGGATCTCGCTGCGCCTGTCCTCACCCGTCTTCCCGAGTCGCTCTCGGAGCGGGTGGCGAGCCGCCTCCGCCACCTCGATCCCGCCGCCGTGGGCCTCCTCGAGCTGCTGGCTGTCCTCGGGCGGCGGGTCGACTCCCGGAGCCTGGTCGGGCTCGTCGACGAGAGCCCCGACGAGTTGGCGGCCACCCTCGAGCGCCTGGCCCGGGAGCATGCCGTCATCGAGGAGGAACGGGGCCGGGAGCTCACCTACGAGATCTCCCATCCCCTCGTCGCCGAGGCGATCTACGAGGGCATCGGCGCTGGCCGCCGCCGGCGGATCCACCGGCAGGCCGGGCGAGGGCTGCTCTCCGCCGGCCGCCTCGGGGAGGCCGCCCCCCACTTCGTCCGCTCGGCCGAGCCCGGAGACGACGAGGCGGTGGAGGTGCTGC
>JBOGFE010000535.1:0-4958 GCA_050741935.1 Acidimicrobiia bacterium
GGGTTGGGGTCCCCAGCCGCACCGCGATGAGCCGCCAGGCGAAGAGCCATGAGCGTCAAGACGTGCGGAGCACGGCTTGGCGGCTGGGGTTGGGGTCCCCAGCCGCACCGCGATGAGCCGCCAGGCGAAGAGCCATGAGCACAGTACCGATCCGGCGCCGGCGCCGGGGGAGCGACGACCTGCTCTCCATCGGCCAGCTGGCCGAGCTGACCGGGGTCTCGAGCCGCACCATCCGCTACTACGAGGAGCTCGGGATCCTCCCCGAGCCGCACCGCTCCCCGGGAGGGACCCGCAAGTACACCCGCGACCACCGCTTCTACGTCGAGGGAGCGCTCGCCCTCAAGGAGCTGGGCTTCCGTCTGGAGGAGGTCACCCTCATCGGTCGCATCGCCCTGGGCGAGGAGGTGTCGCCCGAGCAGCGGGCCCGGGTGGCCGAGCTGATCCGGCTGAACATGCACGGCCTGGAGCACAGGATCAACGTGCTCCACCGCCTGCGCGAGATCCTCCTCGACGAGGCCGAGTGACAATGCGGGCGCGCTCAGTACCCTTGCGCCGTGACAGAACGAGAGGAAGCTCCCCGCCCGGGTGAAGCCGACGATCCCCGCCGGCGCGACCCGGCGTGGGTGCTGGGCGAGGCGCTCCGGCTGGCCGCCGCCATCTGGGAGAACGAGGACCGCAACGTCGAACGGGATCCCGGCTACGACGCCGACGTCACCATGGACGCCGCCGTCGAGCTGGCCGGGGCGGTGAAGGCCCTCGACGGGCTGCTCCAGGCCGGGTACCCGATTCCCCACGCCTGGCGGAAGGTCCGCCCGGCGCGCCCGCCCGGCCTCCGGGTCCGGAAGTTCCGCCTGGGGGATTGGCGGAGCACGACCGGGGCCCCGGCCCGGGACCCACGCGCCGGCGACACCGGGCGCCGGTTGGTGAGCGGCCTGCGGACGACCGCCGGCCGGCTCGCCGAGCTGATCACGTCCCGGAGGTCGAAGCGGGGCTGAGCGGGCTACTGGATCATGTTGTGGACGGGCATCACGTCGGGCTCGCCGGCCTTGACGCCCAACTCCCCGAGGATCGGCATCAGCGTCTGGCCGAAGGCGTCGAAGGACTCGGCCGAGTCCCACACGTCGTAGACCATCAGATGCTCGCTGGGCCCGAAGCAGCTGTGATGCAGCCTCCCCGGAGGCTGACCGGCGCCGGCGGCCTCGAGCCGGCGGATCACCTCGTCGTACTGGGTCGCAGTCATCGATTCCGGGTGGAAGTAGATGCCGATGGCCATCGTGTCCTCCCTGGCGTTCCTCTGCGGGGGCGGAACGCTAGCCGGTGGGCGGGCGGCCGGGACGCCGGTCCTCCGAACTTCAAAGCCACTCCCCGAAGACGACACCGATTGGACGCCGGACCGTCACCGGGGAGGTTCCCTCCCGGCGCCCGGCCGGTGAGGGATGATGGTGCCGGTGGGCACCAGCAGCAGGCCGCGCCAGCCCAAGGCCCGCCCGTCCCGGCGGGCCGCATCGGGACTGCTCTCCATCGGCCAACTGGCCGAGCTGACCGGCGTGTCCAGCCGGACCATCCGCTACTACGAGGAGCTGGGCATCCTGCCCCCGCCGTCCCGCTCCCCCGGGGGAACCCGCAAGTACACCCAGGACTACGTCTTCTACGTCGAGGGCGCGCTGGCACTGAAAGAGCTCGGGTTCCGCCTGGAGGAGATCGAGCTGATCGGCAGGATCGCCCTCGGCCAGGCCGTCTCCGCCGGCCAGCGGGCCCAGGTGGCGGAGCTGGTCCGGGAGAACATGCAGGCCCTCGAGCACAAGATCAAGGTGCTCAACCGGCTGCGGGAGATCCTGCTCTCGGAGGCGGGTGGTGCCGCGGAGGACTCCCTCGCTCGCTATGCCGGCCTGCTCGGCATGCCGGGCGAGCCCTCGTGAGGGCCCGCGTCAGGGCCTGATCGCCCCTCTCGCTTTGTCGGCCAGGTCGGTGAGGTCGACTTCCCGGGCCCGGTCCCGGGCCACCTCGGCGGCGTGACGGGCCTTCTCGGGGAGGTCCGCATCCTTGACGCGCTCGGCGGCCACGCGGGCCTTTTCGCCGAGCTCGGCCTGCCGGAGCCGTTCGCCGGCCACCTCGGCGGCGTGGCGGGCCTTCTCCTTCAGCTCCGGAGCCCGCTCCCGCAGGTGCTCCCGGGCTGTCCCCGCCCGTTCGACGGTGCCCTCGACGAGGTCGATCAGCAGGCCGGCGGCCACACCCGTCAGGCCCCCGACCACGAGTCCCTTCCATACGTTGCGCATGGCGGTTTCGTGCCCACTCGCCGGGGCCTGGAAACTTCTGGTTCGAAGTCTTTTGCTTCGGGCCCGCTCAACCCACCCTGAGGACGGGCGCCGGTGTGTCCGAGTCGGGCGGGCCGTCCCAGCGGGAGGCCGAGCCGTCGTCGTAGAACTGGTTGATCTCGAAGGCGTAGTCGCCGGCCCGGGCCGGCGTGTGCACCTGGAGGTTGAATCCGGTCTCCACCGGGGCGCTGCCCCGGGTGAAGGTCACCACCGTCCGGCCCTTGGACTCCTCCGACCCACAGGCCCAGCCCCCCGGCGTGGAGCAACCGGCGACGGTGAAGCCCCCCGGCACCTCCACGATGACCTTCTGGTTGTGGACATCGGGTCCCCGCTCCTCGGGGACATCAAGGGTGAGGGCCTGATCGGCGTTGGCCGGGGCGCGGTCGTTGGCGAATGTGGCGTGGCCCCAGGCCACGCCGGGAACGGCGACGAGCACCACGGCGAACAGCCCGGCGAGAATCCTGATGCGCTGCACTCTTCCTCCCTCGATGCTCCGGCGGGGAACTTTCCGGCCCCGGCAGGCGACCAACTCGTCAGTTGCTCGTCGGGTGGGTGACAGAGGTAGGGGGCGGTGTGCCGGCCGCCCCCTCCTCGCGTGCTAGCTGGATGACTCGCCGGGCCTGTCGCGCAGGAGCAGGCCGCCCGAGACCGCCAGGGCCAGGCCGGCCACCACCACTGCGATCATGGCCAGCGTGTTGCCGCCGTTGCCGCCACCGTCGGTGGTGGCTCCCGCCTGCTCCTCCTCCGCCGCCGTTGTCTCGGTGGTCTCCCCGGTGGTCTCTTCGGCCGGCGCCTCGGCGTGGTGGTCTTCCCCGGCGGCGACGAGACTCAGGACCGGGGCGGGAAACTCGGGCTCCTCACCGCCCGTGCCCGCCTCCTCGATCCAGCGGACGACCTCCCCCGAGTCGTAGGTCTGCACCGCCTTGAAGACGATCTCGTCGACATCCTCGGGAAGCGGGCCGCCGGAGATCTCGAACTCCTGGAACTCGCCGGGGGCGATGGTTCCCCCCTCCCAGGTGATCTTGGAGATGTACTCGGTGACGTCGTCCTCGCCCGCCTCCCCGGACTTGATGGGCGTGGCCAGCTTCTGGCGTTCGATCGTGTAGGTCCAGCCCGCCAGGGGCTTGACGTTGAGGTGGGCCAGCGGGTGCTCGACCGGGAAGGACACATCGACCCGGGTCGTCCCCGCGTCAGGCCGCTCGTTGGGCACCCGGAAGGTGAGCTTGGCGAAGCTCCCCTTGGGGGCCTCGCTGGGATTGACGGTCACGTGGGCGCTCGCCGGGACGGCCACCACGCCGAGGGCGATCGCCATCACCCCGACCAGGGTCTTGCGGTTCATTGCGGGTCTCCCTCTTCTCGGTGGCCCCACTCAGCTCATCGGACGGGGATGGTGGCCGTCGCCCGGACCTGGTCGATCTCGGTCAGTCGGACCAGCACCTCGAGCTCCCAGCTCCCCCGGAGGGGCAACTCGGTTCCGTTCTCCCGGTAGGCGGCGTAGTGACCTGGTGCAACCTCCTCAACCTTCAGGGGCAACGGTCCCACATCCGCGGACGGCAGGCGCAGCCGGGCGGTGAACTCCTCCACCTCCTCCACCTGGCCTTCCGGGGTGAGCGTGTAGAAGTGGAACGTCGTGGGCCCGGCCTTGGCCGGGTCGACGATGACGTTGACCAGCACCTCGTCGGTCGTCATCTCGGTGGTGAAGGGCCGCGACAGCGCGGAGCGCGCCGGCTCGGCCGCCACCAGCAGGGAGGTGACGGCGAGGACGACCACCGCCAGCACCGTCTCGGCGCCCACCGTCTTGCGGAGGTGGGCCACCGTCAGGGTGTCCCCGGCGGCCGCCGCCCCCGGGCCCGGCGACAGGCGCAGCCTCGCCGGCACCTGGTACCGGGCCTGGACCCACCGCCGGCTCAACGCCCCCAGGCCCACCATCAGGGCGAAGACGCCGAACTTGACCATGAGCAGCCGGCCGTAGGTGGTGGAGGTCAGGGCGTCCTTGGAGCCCACCTCCCGCCAGCTCTGGAACAGGCCCGTCACCAGGATCGTCGCCACCGCCCCCGCCGCCAGCCGGGAGAAGCGGGGGACGACGGTGGACAGTTCGGCGGCCACGCCCCGGGGCAGCACGCAGGCCACCAGGCAGACCAGGCCACCCAGCCACAGGCTCACCGCCCCCAGGTGCACCAGGTCGGAGGTGATGGCCAGGGGCACGAGGTCGCGGGTGGAGGCGTGGCCGGCCAGCGCCGGCGAGAGCAGGAGACCGGCGGCCACCAACCCGCCGCCGGCGAGGAGACCCGGGGGCAGGGTGTCACCTTCGGAGCGCCGCCCGCCCCACCGGCCGAGGGCGCGGAGCACTCCGCCCATCACGACGAGGAGCACGAGGCGGGCGCCCCACACCTGGCCGAAGCGGCTCTCGACCATGTGGCCGGCCACCGACGACAGGTCGGGGAATCCCAGGCCGTTGACGTAGAGGGCCTGGATGGGCAGGCCCAGGGCGGTGGCGCCGGCCAGCACGGACCACGCCGACCAGGCCAGGCGCCGGGCCCGGCGCACCGCCAGCCCGGCCGGCCAGATCAGCCCCAGGAAGACCACGGTCCCGACCAGGAGCACCAGGGAGGCATAGGCCAGGAACCGGAGGGTGGCGTAGAC
>JBOGFE010000536.1:0-23097 GCA_050741935.1 Acidimicrobiia bacterium
GCCTCCTCTCCCGGCGGGCCTTCGACGGCAACGTGCTCGCCGCCGCCGTCCCCGGGACGGCCACCGCCGACTGGTCGGGGGTCCGGGCCGCCTTCCCGCTCGGCGATTGGCTCTACACGGCGCAGGACGACGGCCGACTGCTCCGGCGCCGCCCGGACGGAGCCGTGGTGGGCCCGGCCAACCTGCGGGGTCTCACCCCGACGCGCTTCCCCGTCGCCCGCCTGACGGGGATGTTCTACGCCGGCGGCCGCCTCTACTACTCCGTGGCCGGTGACGGGCGGCTCTGGTATCGCCACTTCCTGGCCGAGACCGACCCGGCCGACGACGTCGTCGGAGTCCAGGCCTTTCCCGCCGGTGGCCCCGACGACGGGCTCGACTGGGGGCAGGTCAAGGGCATGACGCTGGTGGACAGGAAGGTGTACCGGGCGGTGGGCAACGCCTTGCAGCGGGTCGACTTCGTCAACGGCCGGGCGCTGGCGAACACGCTCACCGTCGTCTCCGCCGACGCCGGCGTCGACACCCGGGCCGTGTTCCTGGTCCCCCGACCGGCGCCGCCGGCGCCGCCCGCTCCACCGGCTCCGCCGTCGCCGGCACCCGTGCCCCCGGCCACGCCGCCGCCGGCCGCACCCCGAGCCGGCTTCACGGCTTCCCGCCTCCCGGGTTACTGGATGGCGGGCAGCGACGGCGCCGTCTACGCCTTCGGCGGTGCCGCCCACCACGGCCAGGCGACGAACCTGCTCGGCCTCTCCGCCCGGGCCGTCGACCTGGAACCGACGCCCTCGACCAACGGCTACTGGATCCTCGACGAGGCCGGCCGGGTCCACACCTTCGGCGACGCCCGCCACCGCGGCGACCCCCGGGCCCGCCTGGCCGGCGGTGAGCGGGCGGCGAGCCTGTCGGCCACCGCCTCGGGCGCCGGCTACTGGGTGTTCACCACCAGGGGGCGGGTCTTCGCCTTCGGCGACGCCGGCCACCACGGGGACCTCTCCGCCGTCAGCCTGAACGGCGCCGTCGTCGACTCGATCCGCACGCCGTCCGGGCGCGGCTACTACCTGGTGGGCTCCGACGGCGGCATCTTCAACTTCGGCGACGCCCGCTTCTTCGGGTCCATGGGCGGGGTGCGGCTGAACCGGCCGGTCCAGTCGCTCGTCCCCGACCCCGACGGCGCCGGCTACTGGCTGGTGGCCTCCGACGGCGGCGTCTTCGCCTTCGACGCCTCCTTCCGGGGCTCGCTCGGGGGCGTCCGCCTCAACCGCCCGGTCACCGGCATGGTCCCCTTCGGGAACGGCTACATCATGGTGGGCGAGGACGGGGGGGTCTTCAACTTCTCCGACCGCCCCTTCTCCGGCTCCCTCGGGGACCGGCCCCCCGCCCATCCGGTGGTGGCCGTTGCCGCCGTCTCCTAGCAGGTTGCGCTCGTTTTGTCGGTAGCCCCGGCGGGTCCGCCACGCCGGCTCCCGACGGCACGTCCTGGAAGGAATCGGACTACGGTGTCACAGGGCACGTGACCTGCAGGGAGGGTTCCGATGCGTGGCCGGTTGCTGCGAGTCGGTCTGGCGGCCGTGGGGGCCGTGGTGCTGCCAGTCCCGGCTCTCGCCGACAGTGGGGTGTCGGCCGACGGGTCCCGTCACGAGACGCCGGAGGTCGGGGGCATCCCGTTCGCCTCGGGGGAGGTGTCCTGCTCGCGGATCCCGGTGGCCGCCGCCGAAGAACCGGCACCGGTGGGGTCGGGTGCCTGCCCGGGGGTGCGCCCCGGGGGTCGGGTGCTGACCACGATCGCGGACTGCTCGTTGAACTTCTTGTTCCAGGCCCCTGACGGCACCCGCTACATCGGCACCGCCGGTCACTGCGTCGACCCGGGGGGGGCCTCGAACGAAGAATCCGATCCCGACGGGCGAGGTCGCATCGAGAGGGTCTGGCCCTTGGGGGACGGCCCCACGGCCGAGGATTCCACCGGCCAGCGGTTCGGCGAGTTCGCTTACGCCGTCGTCAACCCGTCGAAGGACTTCGCCCTCATCCGCCTCGACCCCGGTGTCGAATCCAGCCCGGAGATGTGCTACTTCGGAGCACCCCAGGGCACCTTCACGACCGACACCAACGACGCCGTCGTCCTCCGGTACTACGGCAACGCGGAAGGCGTCGGTGACGTGGCGCCCGCCCGCTCGGCGGTGGCGCTGGGCACCCCCAACCCCGATCACGTCTTCGCCAACGGACTGGCGCTGCCGGGCGACTCGGGCGCCGGCGTGATGACCGCCGACGGGCTGGCGATCGGGGTCCTCGTCACCTCCGGCTTTCACGGCATCGGGTTCGAACCGCGCGACCCCGACGAGACGCCGCTCCCGTCCCCGAGGACGCCCCAGATCAACGAGAACGGGGTCGACGTCGGCACCATCGGGATCACCCGGCTCGGGCCCCAGCTGGCCCGGGCGTCGGCGAGGCTGGGCGTGCCGCTGACGCTGGTCACCGAGGGGTAGACCGCCGGCAAATGTTGTTAGGTTTTTCCATCCGCAGGAGGGGGAAAAGCGACCAAATCCCCCAAGACGGACACACAACGGAGGGAATCGCATGCGGCGCAAGGTGCTGATGGTCGCCTTAGCGGCTCTGGCGGCCGTGGTCATGCCGGTTCCTGCCCTTGCCGATGGCCCGGGGCCCACCGACCGTTCCCGGAGCGAGGCGCCGGCGGCGGCGCGGGGGATCCCCTTCACCCTGGGGGGCGTCCCCTGCTCCCTGATCCCGGTGCCCGCCGCCGAGGACCCGGCGCCGGTGGGATCCGGCACCTGCCCCGGCGTGCGCCCCGGGGGCCGGGTGGTGACCAAGATCGGGGACTGCACGTTGAACTTCTTGTTCCAGGCCCCTGACGGCAACCGCTACATCGGCACCGCCGGTCACTGCGCCGACCCGGGGCAGGAGACCACGTTCAAGGACTCCGATCAGGATGGCAACGGCCGCATCGAGAGGGTCTGGGCCTGGGGAAGTGGTCCGGTGGCCATGGACTCCGCCGGTCAGCGGTTCGGGGAGTTCGTCTACGCCGTCAAGTACGACCCGAAGGACTTCGCCCTCATCCGGCTCGACCCCGGGGTCGAAGCCAGCCCGGAGATGTGCCACTTCGGGGCACCCCGCGGCGTCTCCACCAAGACCACCGACACGATGAGTGCGGTCGTCCTGCGGTACTACGGCAACGCGGCCAGCGTCGGTGACGTGGCCCCCGCCCGCTCGGCGGTGGCGCTGGGCACCCCCGACCCCGATCACATCTACGCCGCCGGACTGGCGCTGCCGGGCGACTCGGGCGCGGGCGTGATGACCGCCGACGGGCTGGCGATCGGGGTCCTCGTCACCACCGGCTACCAGATCCCGGCTCTGGGCGAATTCCCTCAGGCCAACGAGAGGGGTGTGGACGTCGGCACGATGGGGATCACCCGGCTCGGGCCCCAGCTGGCCCGGGCCGCGCAGAAGCTGGGCGTGGCACTGGAGCTGGTCACCGCGGGGTAGACCGCGGGTCGGGTCACCTGGGCTTGTCGGCCTCCGCCTGGAGGAGCCCGTAGACGATCGAGTCCGACAGCGCCGCCCACGACGCCTCGATGATGTTCTCCGACACCCCGATGGTGCTCCAGGAGTGCTCGCCGGCGGCGCTGTCGAGCAGCACCCGGGTGACGGCCCCGGTGCCCCGGTGGGTGTCGAGGACCCGCACCTTGTAGTCGGTCAGGTGGATGCCGGACAGCGCCGGGTGGGCCTGGCCGATGGCCTGGCGCAGGGCCTGGTCGAGGGCGTGGACGGGACCGTTGCCCTCGGCGGTGGCGATGATCCGCTCGCCGCCGGCGTGGAGCTTGATGGTGGCCTCGGTGGACACCGCCCCGTCGGCCTGCTTGTCCATCGTCACCCGGAAGCTCTCCAGGCGGAAGAACTCCTGCTCCCAGCCCGCCGCCCCCCGCAGGAGCAGCTCGAAGGAGCCGTCGGCGGCCTCGAAGTGGTAGCCGACGTGCTCCAGGGTCTTGAGGGTCTCGAGGACGTCGGTGAGCTGGTCGTCGGTCAGGTCGACGCCGACCTCGGAGGCCTTGAGGGCGACGGTCGACTTGCCCGCCAGCTCGGAGACCACGAAGCGGGTGAGGTTGCCGATGGCGTCGGGCGGGACGTGCTCGTAGGCGTCCCGGGCCCGGGCGATGGCCGAGGTGTGGAGCCCGGCCTTGTGGGCGAAGGCGGACGTGCCCACGTAGGGGGCCTGGGGATCGAGGGTGAGGTTGACGATCTCGGCGATGACGTGGGACACCGGGGTGAGCAGCGCCAGCCGGTCCGGAGGCAGCGTCTCGACGCCCATCTTCAACGCCAGGTTGGGGATGATGGTGGACAGGTTGGCGTTGCCCGTCCGCTCGCCGTAGCCGTTGATGCAGCCCTGGACCTGGACCGCCCCCTCGCGGACGGCGACCAGGGCGTTGGCCACGGCACAGCCGGCGTCGTTGTGGAAGTGGACGCCGAGGCCGGCCTGGGGCAGGGCGGCCCGCACCTCGGACATCACCCACTCCACGTCGTGGGGCAGGGTGCCGCCGTTGGTGTCGCACAGCACCAGCCGGGCGGCGCCGGCCTCGTGGGCGGCCCGGATCACGGCCAGGGCGAAGGCCGGCTTGGCCCGGAAGCCGTCGAAGAAGTGCTCGGCGTCGAGGAACACCTCGAGACCGGCGGCCCGGAGGAACTCGACCGAGTCGGCGGCCATGGCGATGGCCTCCTCCTCGGTGGTCCGCAGCGCCTCCCGGACGTGGTAGTCCCACGCCTTGGCCACGATGCACACCGTGCTGGTGCCGGCCTTGACCAGGTTGCGCAGCACGTCGTCGTCGTCCGCCTTGACCCCGGCCCGCCGAGTGGAGCCGAAGGCCACCAGCTCGGAGTGCTCGAGGCGGAGCTCGGACGGGGCCCGGGCGAAGAACTCCTCGTCCTTGGGGTTGGCCCCGGGCCAGCCACCCTCGATGTAGTGCACGCCGAGATGGTCGAGCTGCTCCGCCACCCGCAGCTTGTCGTGGACCGTGATGGAGAGCCCTTCCCGCTGGGATCCGTCCCGCAGCGTGGTGTCGTAGATCTCGACCGATTGGGGGACACCCCGGACACCGGGTTGCTGGTCAGCCGCGGACATACTCCAACCATCCCTTGTAGGCCTCGACCTCACCCCGGATGGCGGCGAAGTACGTCTCCTGGATCTTGCGGGTGATCTCGCCGGGCTCGCCGATCATCCGATCGTCGACCGAGCGGATGGGAACCACCTCGGCGGCGGTGCCGGTGAGGAACGCCTCGTCGGCGATGTAGAGGTCGCTGCGCAGGAGGTTCTCCTCCACCACCTCGTAGCCGAGGTCGTTGGCGATGGTCCACACCGAGTCCCGGGTGATCCCGTCCAGCGCGCCCGCGGCCAGCGGGGGGGTGATGATCCTCCCGCCCTTGACCACGAAGATGTTCTCTCCGGTGCACTCCGAGACGTAACCCTGAGGGTTCAGGAGGATGGCTTCGTCGTAACCGGACTTCAGGGCCTCGACCTTGGCCAGCGACGAGTTCACGTACAGGCCCGTGACCTTGGCCGCCGGCGGGATGATGTTGGGGTCCTGGCGGCGCCACGACGACACCTTCATCCGCACGCCGTGGCGGATGCCCTCCTCGCCCAGGTAGGTGCCCCAGGGCCACACCGCCACCGACACGTTGACCGGGCACGGCAGGGGATTGAGCCCCATCTCGCCATAGCCCAGGTAGACGAGCGGGCGGATGTAGCAGGACTCGACGTTGTTGACCCGCACCGTCTCCTTGACCGCCTCCACGATCTGCTCGACCGAGAACGGCACCTCGATCATGAGCATGGAGGCCGAGTCGAACAGCCGCCGGATGTGGTCGGTGAGACGGAAGACGGCCGGCCCGTCGGCGGTGGCGTAGGCGCGGACGCCTTCGAAGACGCCGGAGCCGTAGTGGAGGGTGTGGGTGAGGACGTGGATCTTGGCGTCGTCCCAGTCGACGAGCGTCCCGTCCATCCAGATCTTGTCCACCTTCTGGATCGGCATCCGGCTAGGCCTCCTGAGTGATGTGCTCGGCGACCATGTCGCCGACTTCCGCCGTGGAGTGTCGCATGGTGCCGGCGGTGGTGCCGCCGAGCTTGGAGAGGACCGCACCCACCGCCCGCTCGATTCGGGACGATACGTCCGCCTCGCCCAGGAAGGAGGCCAGCATGCCGGCGGAGAGGATGGCGGCGAGAGGGTTGGCCTGCCCCGTGCCGGCGATGTCGGGGGCGGAGCCGTGGACGGGCTCGAAGAGGCTGGGGCGGACCCGGGGCGGGTTGAGGTTGCCGCTGGCGGCCAGCCCCAGCCCACCGGCGATGGCCGCCCCGAGGTCGGTGATGATGTCGCCGAAGAGGTTGTCGGTGACGACCACGTCGAAGCGCTCGGGGCTCTCCACCAGGTAGAGGCAGGCGGCGTCGACGTGGTTGTATGCGGTCTCGACCTCGGGATACTCGGCCGCCACTTCCTGGAAGGCCCGGTGCCACAGGTCGCCGGCGTAGGTCATCACGTTGGTCTTGTGGCACAGCGTGAGGTGGTGGCGGGGGCGGCCGGCGGCCAGCTCGAAGGCGTAGCGCAGGCAGCGCTCGACGCCGAGGCGGGTGTTGACCGAACCCTGGGTGGCGACCTCGGCGCCGGTGCCCTTGCGCAGGAAGCCGCCCTCGCCGGCGTAGGCCCCCTCGGTGTTCTCCCGGATGACCACCAGGTCGATGTCCTCGGAGGTCTTGCCGGCCAGGGGGGTGGGGGCGCCGGGCAGGAGGCGGACGGGCCGCAGGTTGACGTAGAGGTCGAACTCGAAGCGCAGCCGCAGCAGCAGCCCCCGCTCCAGCACCCCGGGGGGCACGTCGGGGGTCCCCACCGCGCCGAGGAGGATGGCGTCGAGCGCGGCCAGCTCGGTCACCACGGAGTCGGGCAGCACCTCGCCGGTCCGCAGGTAGCGGGACCCGCCCAGGTCGTACTCGACCGCCTCGTGATCGAAGCCGGCGGCGGACAGCGCCTTGCGGGCCTCGGCCACCACTTCGGGGCCGATGCCGTCGCCGGCGATGACGCCGATCCTTCTGGTCAAAAACGCTCCCATCAACGTAAGAAACCGCCCACCAGGGTGGACGGTCGTGGGCGAACGCCGGCGGCCGGCGTCCGCTAGGTAATGACGATTACGAAGGTGGTGTGAGGTTCCATCTCCGCTCCAGGGTAACTTGAGCGATCCTATGGACGCCACCCACCTCTCCCCCCAGGCCTACCAGCGCCTCGCCGAGGAGCTCCACGAGCTCACCACCACCCGGCGCAAGGAGATCTCCGAGTGGTTGGAGCGGGCCCGGGAGCACGGCGACATCCGGGAGAACGCCGACTACGACGCGGCCAAGAACGCCCAGGGCCTGAGCGAGGCCCGCATCCGCCAGATCGAGGCGCTGCTCAAGCGGGCCGTCGTGGTCGGGGGCCTCACCGGCGACAGGGTGGAGGCCGGCACCCTGGTCGAGGTCCGGATGGAGGGCGACGACGAGACGTCGACCTACCTGGTCGGCTCCATCGAGGAGAAGGGCCGGGGCTACGACGTCATCTCCCCCGGCTCACCGTTGGGCAAGGCCCTCCTCGGTCACGCCGCCGGCGAGGTCGTCTCCTACGCCGCTCCCGGGGGCAGCTTCGACGTCGAGATCGTGGCCGTGCGGGCCCCGGACTGACGCGGCTCCTCCAAGGTCAGAGCGATCTGAGCCCTGTGAGGGCCACAATCGCTCCGGCCTTGGGTTCGGAACGCTAGGGCCGGGGAGGCCGGCGGCCCCAGGTGGCCACCATGGCCGGGAGGAAGACGGCGAACCCGGGGTCGTCGAGGAGCCGCCGGAGCCGGTTGAGCTGGGCGTCGGCCGCCCGGCGCAGCGCCGGCACCCGCTCGAAGGCGGCCTTCGCCCTGGAGGGTCCGGAACCCTCGCCGGCCAGGCGTTCCTGGATCCGGTCCACGGTGGGCAGGAGCCAGGCGACGCTGTCGGACCCGCCGATGAGGACGACCACCCGGCCCTCGGCCCCCACCTCGACGAGCCCGAGCCGGTTGAAGAGGACGGGGACGCGCCGGGCGAAGCGCACGTCGGCGCCGTGGGCCTCGAACATCGTCTTGAGGGTGGTCAGGAGGGCTTTCAAGGCGACGGTGCCCCGCCGGGTGGACGTGGTGGCCCCGTCGAGGCTCAGGTCCTCCACCAGCAGCCAGCCGCCGGGGGCGAGGGCGTCGGCCATACGCCGCAGGATCTCCTCCCGGGCCGGCAGGTGGATCAGCACCAGCCGGGTGTGGACCAGGTCGAACTCGCCCTTGGGCAGGTCCTCGGTCTGCAGGTCGTGGCGGCGGACCTCCAGGTTGGGGAGGTCGAGGCCGTCGAGGAGGATGGTGTCGATGTCGGTGGCCACCACCGAGCCCTTCTCCCCCACCCGCTGGCACAGCCACTTCGCCACCGATCCCGCGCCGGCGCCGACCTCCAGGCAGCGCCACCCCTCCCCCACGCCGAGGTCGCTCAGGTGGCGGAAGGTGCCGGCGTCGAAGGCGGCCTGGATGCCGGCCAGGCGCTCGGCCTCGTGCTCGTCGGAGTTGTCGAAGATGTAGGTGCTGTCGGCCCGGGTCATGAGACGGGGACGGCCTCGACGACGCTCATGGGCGACGGGGTGGGGACCACCCGGGTGAGGCGGAAGCCGGCCCGGTCGAGGAGATCGGCGTACTCGGCCTCGGTCCGCTCGACGCCTCCGAGCGCGATGATGATCAGGTCGATGACCTTGCCGAAGTGGGGCTCGTCGCCTTCGGGGAGCACAAACTCGTGCAGCAGCAGGCTGCCCTCGGGGGCGATGGCGGAATGGGTGATGCGCAGGATCTGCAGCGCCTGGTCGTCACGCCAGTCGTGGATGATCCACTTGAACGAGTAGGCGTCCGCCCCGGCCGGGACGGCCTCGAAGAAGTCCCCGCCGATCACCTCGGCCCGGTCCGCCAGCCCCGCCTCGTGGAGCGTCGCCCGGGCGCCTTCAACGACGTGGGGCTGGTCGAAGACCACTCCGGTCATGGCCGGGTTGGCCTGCAGCACCGCGGTGAGGAAGGACCCATCGACCGGACGGGGGCCATCCGCCACCAGGTCGAACACGCCGAGCTCGGCGGCCAGCGACAACGCCCGGGTGACCATGAAGGTGCTGACCATGTCCATCAGCTGGAGCGGCGGGGGCAGCTCGGAAGGAGGATGCTCGAAGGCCATGGGGCGCAGCGTAATGAGCGGCGACCTTTACGGGCAGTTCGCACCCGAGCACTGCCGGGCCTGGGCCAGGCGGGCCGAGAGGGCGGCGACGTCGGGGTCGTTGGCCGAGTCGGCATCGGCGAGCACGTTGGTGAGCTGATAGGGATCGGCGGCCAGGTCGTAGTACTCGGCGTACTCCACGGTGGCGGCGTCGTCGCCGTAGTACTCGAGGTACTGCCAGGCGGGCCCCCGCAGCGAGGCCCAGGGCGGGTACTCGAACCCCGGGTCCTCGGCGTACTCCAGGAGGGCCTCGGTCCGGGCGGCGGGGTCGAGCAGCGAGCGGCCGTCGAGGGGCGGTCCGTCCGTCGGTGCCACCCCGGCGGCGGCCAGGGCGGTGGGGGTGATGTCGACCAGCCCGGCGAGGCGGTCGTCGGTCGCCCCGACGGCCAAGTGCCCGGGCCAGCGCATCATGAACGGCACCTGGACCGACTCGGTGTAGGGCAGGCTCTTGGACCGCATGCCGTGCTCGGCCCAGAACCGGCCGTTGTCGGAGGTGAACACGGCCAAGGTGTTGTCGAGCTCGCCGTTCGCCTCGAGGGTGCGGAACACGCCGTCGATCATCTCGTCGGCGGCCATGAGCGTCCGCAGCTGACCCACCCGGTCGGCCTCGGCGCTCTCCACCGGGAAGTGGTTGTCCCGCAGGAAGGGCGCCTTGTCCGCCTTCTGGGCCGTGGTGTAGTCGTCGGTGACGCCCGGCGTCGGCGTCCAGTCCGGGACGGGGGCGCCGGCGTGGCGGGCGGCGGGGGTGAAGGGCCCGTGGGGGGCCTGGGGGGCCAGGTACAGGAACCACGGCCGGCTCTCGTCGGCCTCGAAGTGGTCGAGGTAGTCGACGGCGCGCTCGGCGATGAAGTCGGTGGAGTACTCGACGTGGCCCTGCCCGACCCCGAGGTCGTGGCCGTCGGGGTCGTCGACGTTGAAGTAGGCGTCGTCGTAGCCGCCGTTGGTGTGGGCGAAGTGGTCGAAGTGGGGCAGCGGCCCCTGCCAGTGGAGGAGGAACTTCCCGGCCAGGGCGGTGTGGTAGCCGGCGTCGTGCAGCCAGCGCTGCAGCGTGGCGTCCTGGTCGAGGTTGCCGGCGTCCTGGTTGGTGTTGACGCCGTGGTTGTGCTGGTAGCGCCCGGAGAAGGTGGTGGAGCGGGCCGGGCAGCACAGCGGGGTGTTGGCGAAGCCGGCGCTGAAGGTCGTGCCCCCGGCTTCGAACCAGGACCGGGTGGCGGGCATGACGTCGAGGGTCCCGGTGACCCGCTGGTCGTCCATCATGATCACCAGGATGTTGGGCGGCGCGGCGGGCGGCGCGACGGGGGCGGGCCCGGGTGGGGGCGCGATCCCGGTGGCGGCGCCACCGCTGCCGATCAGGGCAAGCACGGCGGCCACCCCACTCACCGCCCGTCGGATGCTGCTGTGGCTGGAGATCGCTGTGCATCGCATTGATGCAGTGTTTAGCAGAAGTATGTCGATGTGGCAAGAAGTCTAGGATGATAGTTCTGCGCATTCCGACAAAATGACGAAGGGGGTCGCGCCCATGGGCGCGGCCCCCTTCTCGGGAGTCGAAGGCGTTACGGGCAGGCGGCCGGCCCGCTGGTGCCGGTGCAGGTGCGCAGGCTGTGCAGGCGGCTGGAGAGACCCGCCACGTCGGGGTCGTTGGCCGGGTTCCCGTCCGCCAGGAGGTTGTTGAGCTGGTAGGGGTCGACGACCAGGTCGTAGTACTCCTTGCCGTTGTCAGCCTGGATGGTGGTGTTGTCCTCGTCGTACCACTCGAGGTACTGGTAGGTCGGCGTCCGCAGCGACGCCCAGGTGGGGATGCCCCGGTGGGCGGCATAGCAGTCGGGGCCGGTGGCGTCCGAGCAGCTGGTCGACGGGCTGGTCCCGACCCGGGGGCCGAACTCGAGGAACTTCACGTCCTTGGCCGGCTGGCCGGGCAGGAACGAGCGGCCGTCGATGGTCTGGCCGAAGGTGGGCGGGGTGTACTGGGCGGCGTCGAGCATGGTGGGGAGGATGTCCTCGCCCCCGACGGGGATGGTGTTGGTCGCCCCGGCGGCGATGACGCCGTCCCAGCGGGCCAGGAACGGAACCTTGACGTCTTCGGCGTAGGGCCAGCCCTTGCTGTCCACGCCCCGCTCACCCCACGAGAACCCGTTGTCGGAGGTGAAGACGACCAGGGTGTTGTCCAGCTCGCCCTTGGCCTGGAGGTTCTTGAAGATGCTGTCGAGCATCTCGTCGGCGGCCAGGAGCGTCTTGAGCATGCCCTCGTGGTACGTCTCGACGCTCGAGCGGTCGATGAGCTGGCTGCGGATGCGCCGGGCCTTGTCGGCCTTCTCCGCCTTGGCCGTGGGCGAGTCCAGGCCCTCGATGCTGGCGGCGGGGTTGGGCTCGTAGGGCGAGACCTCCACGTCGTTGTGCCGGGCCGGCCACTTGAAGAACGGGGCGGCGACGTCGTCGTGGGGGGCGTGCGGGGTGACGTGCATGTACCAGGGCTGGGCGTCGTTGGCCTCGTAGGCGTCGACGAACTGGTTGACCTTCTTGCCGATGTAGTCCGAGGAGTTGTCGGTGGCGGGGCCGTCGTCGCTCGTCCGCTCGCCGACGGTGGCGGTCGCCCCGGGGTTCTTCACCTTGAAGGGCACGTCGAGGTACCCACCCTGGAAGGCGGCGAACTCGTCGAAGTGGGGCGGGTCGTACTTGTGGTGCCAGTCGGTGATGAACTTGCCGACCAGGGCGGTGCGGTACCCGGCGTCGTGCAGGTAGCGGGGGACGATCCAGTCCTTGTTCAAGGGGGCGCCGTCGTAGTTGTCGACCACGCCGTGGTTGTGGGGCAGACGCCCCGTCCAGATGGTCGCCCGCTCGGGGCAGCACAGCGGGGTGGTGGCGTAGCCCTCGGAGTAGGTGCTGCCGGCGGCGGACAGCCACTGCTTGGTCATGGGCAGCACGGTCGGGTTGTCCATGAGGCCTTCGACCCGCATGTCGTCCATGACGATGACCATGAGGTTGGGCTTGCCGGCCTGGGCCACCTTCTGGGCCGGGGTCAGCAGGCCGGTGCCGCTCGGGGCGGTGGTCGGCGTCGTGCCGGGGCCGGTCGGGGTGGTCGGGTCGGTGGGCGCCACGGTGGTGGCCGTGGGGTCACCGCCGGCGGCGTGGTGGGCGGCGGCCAGGCCGATCATCTTCTGGTTCAGCTTGGCGGCGGGGGCGGACAGGTAGGCGTCGCCGAAGCCGATGAGCTCGCCCTTGTCGGTGGCGTGGTAGTAGCCGAGCCCGGAGGGGGTGGGGATCATGCCCACCACCGTGCGGCCGGTGCCGGCGGAGGAGCCGTAGAACTTGGCGTCGCCGAAGGAGAACAGGCCGCCGTCGGAGGCCACCATCCAGTAGCCGGCGCTGGTCGCCGTGGTGGCCATGCCCACGATGGGCTGCGCGAGCTTCACGTCGCCGGTCGAGCCGTAGAACTTGGCGTCACCGAAGGCGAAGATCCCGCCGTCGGTGGCGACCATGTAGTAGCCCTTGCCCGACGGGGTGGCGGCCATGCCCACGATGGGCTTGTTCAGCTTCACGTCGCCGAGCGAGCCGTGGAAGCCGGCGTCGCCGAAGGCGAAGATGCCGCCGTCGGTGGCGACGAGCCAGTAGCCCTTGCCCGACGGGGTGGCGGCCATGCCCACGATGGGCTTGTTCAGCTTGACCGCCCCGGTGGAGCCGAAGAAGCCGGCGTCGCCGAAGGTGAAGATGCCGCCGTCGGTGGCCACCATCCAGTAGCCCTTCATGGACGGCGTCCCCGCCATCCCGACCACCGGCTGGTTGAGCTTGATGTTCCCGGTGGAGCCGAAGAAGCCGGCGTCACCCTGGGAGAAGATGCCGCCGTCCTGGGCCACCATCCACACGCCCTGGCCGGTGGCCGGCCCCGTCGCACCAGAGGCCCGGGTCTCGGACATCACGGGCAGCAGGCCGGCCAGCAACGTGGCGGCGAGAAGCAGCAGGAGCGGGCGCCGGCGAACACGGCTTCCACGCAGAGCAAGAGCGATCGAAGACACGGCCCAGCCTCCGGAGGGGATCGACGGCGCGCGGCACATCCGCCGCGGCACCGAGAGTTGTTGTGTTGAGATTCACCAACCGGCAGGAAAATCCTGCTTGGTCCGATCCGGGCGGTCCGCCCTCAGGGGCAGGCGGTGGCGCCGGTGGTGCCGGCGCACTCCCGGTCCTGGCCCAGGCGGGCCGAGAGGGCGCCGGCGTCGGGGTCGTTGCCCGGGTCGGCGTCGGCCAGGAGGTTGGTCAGCTGCCAGGGGTCGGCGGTCAGGTCGTAGTACTCCCGGAAGACGATGGTGGAATCGTCCTCGGCGTAGTACTCGATGTACTGCCAGTCCTCGCTGCGCATCGACGCCCAGGGCGGGATGGAGCGGTGGTCGGCGGAGAACTCCAGCAGGATGTGGTCCCGGCCCGGCTTGCCGGGCAGGAAGGAACGCCCGTCGAGGGGGTGGCCGAGGACGGGCGGGACCGTCTGGGTGGCCTCGAGGAGCGTGGGGAGGAGGTCGACCCCACCGACGGGCCGGGTGTCGACGGCGCCGGCGGGGACGACGCCGGGCCAGCGCACCAGGTAGGGAACCTTGACCGACTCCTCGTAGGGCAGGCCCTTGCTGGTGACGCCCCGCTCGCCCCAGGAGTAGCCGTTGTCGGAGGTGAACACGGCCAGGGTGTTGTCCAGCTCGCCGGACGCCTCCAACCGGCGGAAGATGGCGTCGACCATCTCGTCGGCGGCCAGCAGCGTCCGGAGCTGCCCGTCGTGACTGAAGGTCGACTCCTCGACCGTCTCCTTGGTGTGGCGGATGTACTCGACCTGGTCGTCGCGCTCGGTGTCGAGGAAGGCCGGCGTCGGCGTGAAGGGCGGGATGGGTGTGGTCTCGTGGCGCGGCGCCCATTCGAAGGTGCCCTCGCTCGTGTCGTGCGGGGCGTGGGGGGTGACGTGGAGGTACCACGGCGTGGCGTCGGCGGTGGCCTCGAAGTCACCGAGGAACTGGAGGGACTTGTCCCGGATGAAGTCGGTGGAGTACTCGGCCTTGTCCCCCACCCCGTCGACGTTGAAGTACTCGTCCACGTAGCCCCCGCCGGTGATGGCGAAGTGGTTGAAGTTGGGCGGGGCGTTGTGCTCGCCCCAGCCGTCGAGGTACTTGCCGACCAGGGCGGTGTTGTAGCCACCCTCCTGCAGGTAGCGGGCGATGGTCCACTTCTTGTCGAGCTCGCGGGCCTCGCCGTTGTTGATGACGCCGTGGTTGTGCATGTACCGGCCCGAGAAGATGGTGGCCCGCTCCGGGCAGCACAGGGGGGTGTTGGCGAAGCCGTTGGAGAAGGTGGTGCCGGCGGCGGCGAACCACTGGCGGGTCAGGGGCATGACGTCGAGGGTCTGGTCGGCCCGCATGTCGTCCATGACGATGACGAGGACGTTGGGCCGGCCCTTCTGGGCCGGCGTGAGGAGGCCGGCGTAGGTGGTGGTCGGCGTCGACACCACCGTGGTCGTGGGCACCGTGCCGCCGGAGGGGTCGGTGGCCGGGGTCGGCTCATCGGTCCCGGAGAGCCCGAAGGGGACGGCCGCGGCCACCACCGCCTGGTTGAGGCGCTCGGGGAACCCGAGGGCCCGGGCGTCGCCGAAGGAGAACACCCGCCCGGTGGCTGACACCTGCCAGTAGCCGGCGCCGGAGGGCGAAGGCAGCATGGAGACCACCTGCAGACCGGGCCCCTCGGCCGCCGCCGAGCCGAAGAAGCGGGCGTCGCCGAAGGAGAAGACCCCGCCGTCCCGGGCCACCAGCCAGTAGCCGGCATCCGAGGCGGTGGGGGCCATGCCCACGATGGGCTGGTTGAGGTTGACGGCCCCGGTCGAGCCGAAGAAGCCGGCGTCGCCGAAGGAGAAGATCCCGCCGTCGGAGGCCACCATCCAGTAGCCCTGGCCCGAGGGGGTGGCGGCCATGCCCACGATCGGCTTGTTCAACGTGACCGCCCCGGTGGAACCGAAGAACCCGGCGTCGCCGAAGGCGAACACACCGCCGTCGGAGGCCACGAGCCAGTAGCCCTGGCCCGAGGGGGTGGCGGCCATGCCCACGATGGGCTTGTTCAACTTGACCGCCCCGGTGGAGCCGAAGAAACCGGCGTCGCCGAAGGAGAAGATCCCGCCGTCGGTGGCCACCATCCAGTAGCCCTCGTGGGACGGGGTGGCGGCCATGCCCACCACGGGCTGGTTGAGCTTGACCCCGCCGGTGGACCCGTGGAAGCCGACGTCGCCGTAGGAGAAGATGCCGCCGTCGGCCGCCACCAGCCAGTAGCCCTGGGGGTCGGGCGGGATCGGCGGGAGGGCGCCGGCCCGGGGCAGCAGGGGCACCAGGGCGGTGGCCACCAGGCAGGCGGCGAAGAGGACGATGGCGCGGCGCGGGGAGGGGATCACGTCCTCCAAATACGGTCCCTCCGGGTTACTCCCCTCCCGAGGTGCCCTTTTCGCCATAATCCGCCCACGGCCGGTCCCGGTCCCGGATGACCTGGCAGAACCCCTTCTCCTCGAAGGACTCCACCCACCGGTAGGCCTCCTCGGTGTGGCGGGTGACCCCGTCGAAGAATGTGCCCAGCAGCTGGGTGGTGCGCAGGCCCATGTTCTCGAAGG
Organism: Acidimicrobiia bacterium; assembly: GCA_050741935.1. Lineage (GTDB taxonomy): Bacteria > Actinomycetota > Acidimicrobiia > IMCC26256 > BP-133 > CAWBJP01. Next base: position 15,894 of record JBOGFE010000536.1, read on the forward strand.
CCTGGTTGATGAGCAGCTTGTTGAGGGCCTCCAGGCCCAGCCGGTAGACCCACAGCATGGTGGTGGGGGTGCCGAAGATGCGCGACGGCGGGTAGCCGATGACGGCCGTATCGGCCATGAACAGCTGGTCGCAACACAGGGCGAGGTCGGTGGCCCCGCCCACCGCCCAGCCCTCGATCTGGGCGATCACCGGTTTGGGGCTCTCCCAGATCTTCATGAACCGGGCCACGTTGTGGCCCATGAAGGCGAGGTCGCGCACCGGGTCCCAGGCGCCGGCCCGGGGTTCGGGGCGGGGAGCGTCGAAGGTCTTCTGCCAGCCCGTCTCGTCCCGCCAGTCGTAGCCGCCGGCCAGGTCGTAACCGGCGCAGAAGACACCGCCGGTGCCCCGCAGGACGACGGCCCGCGCCTCGACGCTGGAATTGGCCCGGTCGATCCCGTCGGCGATCCCCTGGATCACCGCCTCGGTCATGGTGTTCTTCTTCTCCGGGCGGTTGATGGTCACGAAGGCCACCGCGTCCCGCTCTTCGTACAGCACCACGTGCTCGCTCATGGGCGACAGTCTGGCGCCGGGGGCCGGCGCCAGACCGATCCGCCCATGAGTTCGTCGGACCTACGGCACGGCCACGTCCAGGGCGGCCACCGCCACCACCTTCTTGGCCGGCGGACGGTCACCGAGCGAGCCCAGGAAGGCCTTGTCGGAGAAGTTGAAGATGCCGCCGTCCTCGGCCACCATCAGGTAGCCGTTGCCGAAGGGGACCATGCCGGTCACCGGCTTGTTGAGCCGCTTGTCGCCCATCGACCCCTGGAAGACCGTCTCGAAGGTGAACACGCCACCGTCGGAGGCCACCAGCCAGTAGCCGGCCCCGTCGGGGTCGGGCACCAGGGACTGGACCGGGGCGTTGAGCTTCAGGTTGCCGGTCGAGCCGTAGAAGACGGCGTCACCGAAGGTGAAGATGCCTCCGTCGCTGGCCACCATGTAGTAGCCCTGCCCCGAGGCGGTGGGGATCGAGTCGAGCACGGGACCGTTGAGGGCCACGTCGGACACGTCGCCGTGGACGACGGCGTCGCCCAGCGGCAGCACCCGGCCCTTGGTGGTGAAGATCCAGTAGCCGTTGCCGCTGCGGGTGGAGGAGAGGCTGGTGACCTGCTCGCCCGCCACCATGCGGGCCTCCTCGGCGTTGCCCAGCCAGCGGGCGTCGCCCATGGCGAAGACATGGCCGGTGGAGTCGACGACCCAGTAGCCGTCGCCCGTCGGGGTGGGCTCCAGGTCGACCGCCTCGCTGCCGTGCGTGGGGTCGGCGTCACCCAGGGCCTTGGCGTCCCCGAAGGGGTAGACCTTCCCGTCGGAGCCGACCATCCAGTAGCCCGAGCGCGCCGCGGTGGGGTCCTGGGTGGCCGGCGCGGTGGTGGTCGTGGTGACCGGCTCCGGTGCCGTGGTCGTGGTCGTGGTGGTCACGGTGGGCGTGACGTCGGCGACGGCCGCCAGCGGGACGTACTTGTAGTTCTGGTTGCCGCCACCCGAGCCCGAGGTGGCGGTGTTGTGGAGGTCCTGGCACACGAAGAGCCCGTCGGGGAAGGCGGGCCCGAAGTTGGCCGCCACCGCCTCGATGCCTCTGGTGTCCTGGCACCCGTCGACGGCTCCGACACCCACGTGGAAGGCCCGGACGAACTCGTTGGCCCCCTCCCGGCGGTAGACCATGAAGGAGTCGGCCTCGGGCGTGTCGCTCTCGCCCTGGGACGAGGCCAGGAGGTAGCCCGTACCCGGCCCGGTGCTGACGAGGGCGAGGCCGCCCAGGTTCGGGGTGAAGTGACCGGCGGGGGCGGGCACGTCGACCGTGGCCGGGCCGGTGATGGGGTCGCCCGGCTCGGCGCCGTAGCGCCAGATGGCCTTGGACTTCTCGGCCACGTAGAGGCTGTGGGTCTCGTCGTCGGCGACACAGGCGCCGATCGTGGAACCACTGGTGGCCGAGACATCCCAGGGGCCGGGGATGCCGCCCCGCACGAGGGTGACGTCGATCTTGCCGGCGCTGTCGATCAGCTCCAGCTGCTCCATCTGGCCGCTGGGAGCGAGCACGAACACGAAGGTCCGGGTCTGGCCGGCGGCCGAGCTCTGGTACATGCAGAGCCCGTTGATCTTCCCGCCGCCCGAGGGCCAGGCCGGGGTGATGGCACCGGTCCCGGCGGTCTGGTTCGTGAGCTGGCCGTTGGCGTCGATGGTGTAGAAGCGCACCGTCCCGTCGTGGGCGGCGGCGAGGACGTCGACGGTCTGGCCGCCGAGCATGACGCCGCGGCGGACGTCGACGCTGCTGGCCGGCCCGTCATCGGTGATGGTGGCCTTCTCGGCCCCGGTGATGTCGTAGACGCCGATCCCGGCGGCGTTGTTGGCGCCGATCACGAGCGACTGGAAGGGGTCGGTGGGATGGACCCAGATGGCGGGGTCGTCGGTGGTGCCGCCGCCGGCGACGGGTGCCGTCTCCACGGCGGCGGAGGCGTCGCCCGTCGGCTGGTCGGCGCGGGCGGGTGCGAGGAAGGCGGCCAGGGAGGCCAGCAGGGCGAGGGTGAGGAGAGCGCAGACCGTGCGGCGGGACAGCCCCGGAAGCGCCTGAGAGCGGGTGGAGGGCATGTTTCTTTCTCCTGTCAGGAGGTACGCGCCGGGGGGGAAACGGCGCGAACACCGCAGGCTCCTTCTGGTCCGCCGCCGCCGGTCCTGCTTTCGGGCCGGAGCTACCGGTCCCTTCGTCCCCTTCGTCCCGCAGGGTTAGGGCGCCGTTGACGTCGCCTTCAGCCGGCCGTTACCGGAAGCGGGCGGCGGCCATGTTGGCCTCGCTCTCCAGTTTGTGGAGCCGCTCGTCGTAGCCGATCTGGCGGAAGAGGTCGGCCAGGCTGTCGTAGGCGCCGTAGTCGTCCGTGAAGCTGCCCTCGTAGGGCTCCTGCTCCCAGTCCGCATGCTCGGTCACCAGCAGGGCGTACTCGTGCTCGGCGTGGTCCTCGAAGTCGGCGTTGAGCCGGTAGGACCAGGCCGGGCGGATCGCGTAGAGGAACCAGGACAGCTGGTAGTAGGCGAAGGCGAGGATCTGGGGCACGATCCGGTGGCGGATGAACGGCGAGCGGGGCCCGTCGTCCAGCAGCTCCTCCAGGATCAGCAGGTGCCACTGCTCGTTGTCCTGCTCCCAGCGGGCCGCCCGCACCCGGTCGAACACCCGGCGGGCGAAGCCGGGCTGGCCGGCGGTGTGGGTCACGGCCACGTAGGCCACGTTCTCCCAGGCCTGGTACGGCACCCGGGCCACCAGCTCGAGCACCCGGAACTTCTGGAGGGTCCGGGGCTCGCCGTAGAGGGCGTCCATCATCCAGAACAGCAGGCGGGCGCTCTTCGAGTACCGCCGGCGGGACGAAGCCAGGCTCGCCTCCTGCTCGGCTACGAGCTGCTTGTGATCCAGCCGCTCGATGGGGCCAAAGGGGGGCTGGTTGACGACCGCTCTCGAGACCGGGCCGTCCCCGACGGACGCCATCACGCCTCCTCGGCCACATCGGCCCAGGCCTTCCGCCCGAGCGTTGCCACTGCTTCGACCGTCATCACCGCACCTTCCCCTCGGCCGCCCGCGCTCAACCGCTCGAGATGGTCGAGCGAGCAGAACAGGTTGGCGCCGGTGCAGAAGTCGTTCACGAGGTGGCCACCGTGCACTTCGGGATACCACAGCACCGCGCCGGGCACCGGATCCGGTGCGCCGCCCCGCAGCGCCACGGTCAGCTCGACGCCACAGGTCGGGCACCCCGTCCGGGCGCGGGCGTCGAGGGCGAGGGCGGCCGGGATGCCGATGGCATCCAGAGCGCACCAGGTGTTCACCGCCCCGCCGTCATGTTCGATGCAGTGGGGCGTCGGCCGCCGGGCCAGGCCGTGGACGGCCACCAGCTCCCCGGCCTCCGACAGCTCGATGCGGCCCCGGGCCCGGAGGTGCTCGGTCGCCTCGGCCAGGCCGGCGCCGTCGTGACCCAGGAGCTCGGGCAGCGTCACCCGCCGGCCCGACCACAGGGCCCGGAACCCGGCGACGGCGAGGCGTCGGACGGCCTGGGCCACCACCGGATCGAGATCGGCGTCGTCGACCAGATCGAGGTCGGGTGTCATCCCCCCATCGCCTCGACGAGCTGGCTCACCGTCGGCGCCCCACTTACTCCGGCTTCGCTGGAATACAGCCGGCACGACAGGCCGCCGCCGGCGGCGGCGCCGGCGAAGGCGTCACGACCGTCGATGAGGATGGTGGGCGACCCTCGCATGCCGAGGGACTGAGCCTCCTCGGCCGAGGCGACGACCCGTTCCCGCACGACGGCATCCCGCCCCGTCCGGGCCAGGGCCAGATCGATGTGCCGGCGGGCGAGGCTGCGGTTGGGGCATCCGGCGATGCACAGCAGCTCGATCTCCACCGGGGTACTGTAAAGCTTCCAGTGCACTGGAAGGTCAAGAGCCATGCGCATCGGCGTCGTCGCATCCCGGGCGGGAGTCTCCACCAAGACCATCCGCTACTACGAGGCCATCGGGGTGATCGCCCCGCCCGGCCGGTCGCCGTCCGGGTACCGGGACTACGACGAATCGACCCTCGACCGCCTCGCCTTCGTCCGGTCGGCCCAGGGGGTCGGGCTCACTCTGGGCGAGATCCGGGGCATCCTCGCCCTGCGCGACGGCGGCGGCGACCCGCCCTGCGGCCACGTCCTCGACCTGCTCCGGTCGCGGTCGGCGGAGCTCGACCGCCGCATCGGCGAGCTCCGCTCCCTGCAAGGCGAGCTGCAGCGCCTGGTCGAGCGGGCCCAGACCCTCGACCCGGCCGCCTCCGACCCCCGGCGCATCTGTCACCTCATCGGGTCTGCCTGACGCTGAGCCCCCCACCCCCCGCCACCGGGGGTCAGCACCCGGAGCACGTCGCCCGCCTTCAACCTGACCGTGCACTTGTCCGGGAGGCACTCGGCGGCCGACTCGTTGCCGCCGGGTAGCAGCCAGTTCTCTCCCACCGCCCCCGGCTCGCCACCGGCCAGCCCCGGGGGCCGGCTCCGGCGCCGTTCGGTGATGAGGCTGACGGTGCAGTCCTCCAGCATCTCCACGTCCCGTTCGATGCCGTCCCCACCGGGAGCCTCGCCGGCGCCGCCACCGCCCGTCCGCAGGCGGTAGCGGCGCACCCGCATGGGGAAGGCGCGCTCCAGCGCCTCCACGGGGGTGTTCTTGGTGTTGGTCATGCCGGTGTGGACGCCGCTCATCCCTCGGCGGCCGGGTCGGCCACCCTGACCACCGGCCAGCGTCTCGTAGTACACCCACCCGGGCCCCCCGATGAGGACGTTGTTCATGGTCCCCTGGCTGGCGGCGCCCACCCGGTCGGGGGCGGCGGCGGCCAGCGCGGCGAGGCACACGTCGGCCACCCGTTGGGAGACCTCGACGTTGCCCGCTCCCACCGCCGCCGGGGGGCGGGCGGCGACGACCGTGCCCGCCGGCGCCACCACCGTGACCGGTCGCATGGCGCCGCCGTTGGCCGGGATGGTGGGGTCGGTGGCCGAGCGCAGGGCGAAGGCCACGGCGCTGACCGTGACCGCTTCCACGGCGTTGACGTTGCCGGTGCACTGGGGGTCGGATCCGGTGAAGTCGAAGGTGGCCCGCTCGCCGTCGATGGTGAGGGACAGGGCCACCCGGATGGGATCCCGCTGGTCGGGGCGGGGCCCGGCGGAGTCGAGCACGTCCTCCACGGCCCAGGTGCCGTCGGGCAGGTCGGCCAGGGCGGCCCGCATACGCCGCTCGCCGTAGTCGACGACCTCGTGGAGCGGGGCGCCCGCGAAGTCGGCCAGGCGCTCGACCCCGATCTGGTTGGCGCCCCGCTGGGCGTCGAGGTCGCCGGCCCGCTCCGCCGGGGTGCGGGAGTTGGCGGCCAGGATCGCCTCCACCGCCGGGCTCAGGAGGACGGGCGGGATGCGCAGCCCCTCCTGGTACACCTCGGTGGCCTCGGGCGGGATCGAGCCCGGCGCCATGCCGCCCAGGTCGGCGTGGTGAGCCCGGTTGGCGGCCCACCCGACCAGGTGCCCGTCGACGAAGCACGGCGCCACCAGGGTGAGGTCGTTGAGGTGGGTACCGCCGGCGAAGGGATCGTTGAGGGCGACCTGGTCGCCGGGACCGAGCCGATCCCCGAAGGCATCGAGGGCGGCGGCCACCGAGGCGGGCATGGACCCGAGGTGGACGGGGATGTGCTCGGCCTGGACCAGCAGCTCGCCCTCGGGGGTGAACAGGGCGGCGGAGCAGTCGGCCCGCTCTTTGATGTTGGGCGAGAACGCCGCCCGGCGCAGTACCGCCCCCATCTCCTCGGCCACGCCGGTGAGCCGGGAAATGAGCACCTGCAGGGAGGCGGGGTCGAGGCTCATCTCGTGATCACCCAGGCCCCGCTGGCTTGGGGCTCGGCCGTCCAGCCTTCGGGAACCCACATGGTGCAGTCGGGTTCCGCGGCCACCGCCGGGCCCTCGATGCGCTCCCGGCTGACGGACGGGAGGTCCTCGGGATCGAGCGGGGCAGGCCGGCGGGCCCGGGCCCGTAGAGCCACCACCTCGACGGGCGCGCCGGGGCGGGTGTAGCCGTTGCGGCGCTCGTGCTCGGCGCCGAAGTCCTCCACCGCCCGCACCGTGAGCTCGTGGCTCTGGCCGGCGTAACGGCAGTCGAGGGCAACTTCGACCTCCACGTCGCCGCTGCCGGCGACCGCCGCTCTCGCCTGGCCGGCCAGCTCGGCCAGGGCCTCCTCCAGGTGGTCGAGGTCGCCCGGCGTAGGCCAGGAGCGGACCAGCTCCCGCTGGCGGGGCGAGCACAACAGGCCCACGGCGGAGAGGGCGCCGGCCCGGGGCGGCACGATGACGGCCCGCATGTCGAGCGCTTCGGCCAGGGCGACGGCGTGGAGCGGGCCGGCGCCGCCGAAGGCGACCAGGGCGAGGTCCCGGGGGTCGACCCCCCGTTCCACGGTGACGGCCCGGATGGCCTGCTCCATGGCCGCGTCCACCACCGCCACCACCCCCTCGGCGGTGATCCCTGCGGCTTCGAGGGCCTTGGCCGCCGCCTCCGCGTCCAGGCGGCCGAGGCCAGGAAAGGCGGCGCCGGTCGGGATGCGCCCGAGGACCAGGTCGGCGTCGGTCACGGTGGGGGCCGTGCCGCCCCGCCCGTAGCAGGCCGGGCCGGGGTCGGCGCCCGCGC
>JBOGFE010000537.1:0-5704 GCA_050741935.1 Acidimicrobiia bacterium
CGGAGACGATCTTCTGGGCCAGGCCCTCCACGATGGCGGTCTTGCCCACGCCGGGCTCGCCGATGAGGACGGGGTTGTTCTTGGTCCGGCGGGACAGGACCTGCATGACCCGCTCGATCTCCTTGTCGCGCCCGATGACCGGGTCGAGCTTCTTCTCCCGGGCCAGCTGGGCCAGGTTGCGGCCGAACTGGTCGAGGACGAGCGAGCCGGTGGGGGCGGCCTCGGCGGCGGTGCCGGAGGTGGAGGGCTCCTTCTGGCCGGCGTAGCCGGAGAGGAGCTGGATGACCTGCTGGCGGACGCGGGACAGATCCGCGCCCAGTTTGACCAGGACCTGGGCGGCGACGCCCTCACCCTCCCGGATGAGGCCGAGGAGGATGTGCTCGGTGCCGATGTAGTTGTGGCCGAGCTGGAGGGCCTCCCGCAGGGAGAGCTCGAGGACCTTCTTGGCCCGGGGGGTGAAGGGGATGTGGCCCGAGGGCGACGACCCGCCCTGGCCGATGATCTCCTCCACCTGGGCGCGCACCGCCTCCAGGGAGATGCCCAGCGATTCGAGCGCCTTGGCCGCCACTCCTTCGCCCTCGTGGATGAGGCCGAGGAGGATGTGCTCCGTGCCGATGTAGTTGTGGTTGAGCAGGCGGGCCTCCTCCTGGGCGAGGACCACGACCCTCCTGGCTCTATCGGTGAAGCGCTCGAACACTTGCCGCCTCCTGCGTGGTTGCCGGACATCCGGCAATGCGGGGCGTCCCTCCGGTTTCTCGTGGGCGCGGGACCTGGGCGGACGCTGGAGTCCCAGTCTATCGGTGAGGCCGGAGCGTACCGCTCGCGTGCCCCCGGCCGAAATGCCGGCCGGTCCCTTCCTCGACGTTCCGCGGCTCCGATTTGTTCCCAGCTGCACTGCTACCTTCTTTTGCATGGACGCGGCCGAGGCACTCGGCATCCCCACGCTGGCCGGTGACCTGGGACGGGTGGAGCTTGCCCTCCGGGAGGCGGTGCGCACCGAGGACCCTTTCCTCAACGACGTGGCCGGCCACCTGATCGGCGCCGGCGGCAAGCGTCTGCGGCCCCTGCTGGCCATCTGCGCCGGCTGCGCCGGGGGGGCCCGCCCCGCCACCGACGACGTCGTCACCGGGGCGGTGGCCGTCGAGCTGGTCCACCTCGGTTCCCTCTACCACGACGACGTGATCGACGAGGCCACCACCCGCCGGGGCGTGGAGAGCGTCAACGCCCGCTGGTCCAACATCGTGGCCATCCTGGCCGGCGACTTCCTCCTGGCCCGGGCGTCGGGCCTGGCCGCCAGCCTGGGAGTGGAGGTGGCCGGGCTCCTGGCCGCCACCATCGGTGAGCTGTGCCGGGGCCAGGTGCTCGAGCTGCAGCGGCTCTTCGACGTCGACCGCGACGAGGAGGCCTACTTCGGCTCCATCGAGGGCAAGACGGCGTCGCTCCTGGCCACCTCCTGTCGCATCGGGGCGCTCGTCGCCGGCCTCCCCGACCGGGCGGTGGAGGCGCTGACCAGCTACGGGCGCCACCTGGGGGTGGTGTTCCAGATCGTGGACGACGTCCTCGACCTGACCGCCAGCGAGGAGCAGCTGGGCAAGCCCGCCGGCCTCGACCTGGCCGAGGGGATCTACACCCTGCCCGTGATCTACGCCCTGCGGGACTCGACCGAGCTGCGCTCGCTGCTGGGCGGGCCGCTCGACCCGTCGGGCGTCGCCCTGGGCCGCAAGCTGGCCTGCGGCAACGGGGCGGTCAGCAGTGCCCTGGACGTGGCCGCCCGCCACGGGGACGCCGCCGCCGCCGCCCTGGAGGGCGCCGGGCTCGAGGCCGGGGTCGTCGAGGGGCTCCGCCGCCTGTCCCGCCAGGTCCTCGACCAGCCCGCCGGCCTGCGCACCTGACCGATCGCCCCCCGGGGCGGGCTGTGTCAGACATCTGGGCCTTGTCGCCCAGGTTGTTCTCCCTTAGTTTGCAGTGCTTGGTAGGGGGAACCGCCGGGCCGGGGGCGAGACAAGGTCATGGCCGATCGGGTTGGGGAGCGTTATGAGCCGCTGGCCGTCGTCGCCCGCGGCGAGGAGAGCGAGGTCCTCTACGCCCGCGACCATCTGAGCGGCCGCCTCGTGGCCCTCCAGGTCCGCCACCTGGTCTCCACCGGCGAGCTCGACGCTCTCGTCTTCGACTCCCTCGACCTGCTCGACGTGGTGCGCCACCCGAACCTGCCCTTCGTCAGGGAGCACTTCCTCTGCGACGACGCCTACTACGTGGTCGTGGAGTGGGTCGAGGGGCGCCGCCTCGACCGGATCCTCCGGTCGGACGGAACCCCGGGCCTTCCCCTCGGCGTGGTCCTCGACCACCTTCAGCCGGTCGCCGGCGCCCTCGAGCACCTGCACGCCCAGAAGGCGCCGGTCTTCCACCGCAACGTGCGGCCGTCCAACCTCGTGCTGACCGGGGACGGGCGGGTGGTCCTGGTCGGCTTCGGTCTCACCCCCCGGTGGGGGACCGAGCGGCTGCCGCTCGACGAGCCCGCGGCGCCAGCCTCGGACGTCTACGGCCTGGCCTTCACCGCCTACACGCTCCTCACCGGAGCGCCCCCGGAGCCGGGGGTGGCGCCGCGGTTCTCGGGGCTGTCCGACGCCGAAGCCGAGGGGGTGCTGCGGGCGCTGCGCCGGGGCCTCGACGCCGACCCCACCCGGCGGCCGTCCTCCCCCACCGCCCTCCTGGAGGAGATCCGCTCCGGCGCCAGCACCCTGCTGCTGGTCGAGGACGAGCCGGCGGCGGTCGTCGAAGCCGAACCGGCGGCGGTCGTCGAAGCCGAACCGGAGACGGACGTCGAAGCCGAACCGGCGGCGGACGTCGAAGCCGAACCGGAGACGGACGTCGAAGCCGAACCGGAGACGGACGTCGAAGCCGAACCGGAGACGGACGTCGAGGCCGAACCGGAGACGGTCCTCGAGGTCGAGGAGGACGAGCCCGTCGCCGAGTTCGAGCTCGTGCTGGTGGACGACGGACCCCTCGCCGAGCAGGAGCTCGACATCGAGGACGGAGAGGTGATCATCCTCGAGGACGAGCCGTGCACCGAGTTCGAGCTCGTGTTCGCCAACCTGCTGCCCGCCATGGCTCCGGCGCCACCCCTGGAGCTCCTGTCGCTGGTGGAGGCGGAGGCGGGTACCCAGCTCGTCCTTCCGGCTGTGACGCCCACCATCGAGCTCCCGCCGGTGGTGGAGGTCGACTCCACCACTGAGCTGGTGCCGGTGTCCGTCGGGCTGCCGGCCCCGGTCGAGCCGGTGATCGAAGTCGAGCCGGAGCCGGAGCGGCGAGCCCAAAGGGCCCTCTCCAACCGGCTGCGGGCAGGCCTGGCGGCCGCGCTCGTGGTGCTCGTCGGCATGACCCTCCTGCAGGTGCGCTCGGCCCGGGCGGAGCGCAACGAGCTCCGCCGCCTGCAGATGGCATCCGTCGCCCAGGCCCTCGCCGCCCAGGTCGACGGGGAGCTCAGCGCCGGGCGCCACGAGCGCGCCGCCCTCCTGGCCCGCCAGGCCGAGGTCTTCGACCGCCAGTCGGGCGCCGCCCCTGCACCGGCGATCGACCAGGCCCTGCGGGCCGTGCTCACCGCCCCCAACTTCAGCCGGGTGGTCACCCAGTCCCGGGGTGGGTTGTTCTCCCTGGCGCTCAGCCCCGACGGCACCCGGCTGGCCACTGCCGGTTCGACGGTGCGCCTGCTCGACCTGCGGCCCCGCCAGGCGTCCGCCGTCGCCCTCTCCGGCCACATCGGGGCCATCACCTCGGTCGCCTTCAGTCCCGACGGCAAGACGCTGGCCACCGGAGGGGAGGACCCCTCGGTGCGCCTGTGGGACGCGACCTCGCCCGGGTCCGCACCCGTCGTCCTCCCGGGCCACACCGAGCGGCTGACCTCTCTGGCCTTCGGCTTCGCCGGCCAGCGCCTGGCCACGGCCAGCCAGGACGGCACGGTGCGGCTGTGGGACCTCGGCACCACCCCGCCGTCGGCCTCGGTCCTGAGCGGCCACGCCGGGGCGGTCACCGCCGTGGCCTTCAGTGCCGACGGCGCCCGCCTCGCTTCGGGCGGTACCGACGGGCAGGTGCGGATCTGGGACACGGCCCAGCCCGCGGCGGTGGCCACCCTCGCCGCCGGCGCCGGCGTGGCCGCCATCGCCTACAGCCCCGACGGCCGGTTCGTGGCCACCGGCGGCGGCGACCGGCTGGTTCGCCTGTGGGACATGGCCGTGCCCGACGTGGAGCCCCGCATCCTGGCCGGGCACGAGGGGCCGGTGTCGGCCCTGGCCTTCAGCGCCGACGGCTCCACCCTGGCGTCGGGCAGCGACGACCGGACCGTCCGTCTCTGGCCCCTGACCGGCGACCGGCCGGCCGTCCTGGTCGGGCACACCCAGGCCGTCTCGGCGGTGGCCTTCGCACCCTCGGGCGAGATGCTGGTGTCGTCGAGCGCCGATGGCACGGCCCGGCAGTGGCAGCTGGGCGAGCCGAGCGGCGCCGTCGCCCTCCGGTCCAACCCCGACATCGACCGGGCCGTGCTGGCCAACAAGGCCTGCCAGCAGGTGGGGCGCAACCTCAGCCGCGAGGAATGGAAGGAGTTCGTGGGCCCGGGCGTCGACTACCGGCGCACGTGTCCCGACCTGCCGCAGGGGTGAGGCCGGTCCCGGGCCGCCGGGACCCCGGTCAGCCGAGCTTGAAACGGCCCCGGTCGATGACGGCCTGGCGGCGGGCCTCCACCTCGGCGGGGGAGAACCTCCAGGCGGCGAAGCGGCGACGCTCGAGCTCGAGGCCTTCGCCCAGCGTGGTGGCGGCCACGTCCCGGTAGGTGGCGTTGATGGCCCGGACGGCGGCGGGATCGAGGGTGGCGATCTCGCCGGCCAGGCGGCGGGCGGCCGGAAGGAGCTGCTGGTGGGGCACGACGTGGTTCACCAGCCCGATGCGGTAGGCCTCGTCGGCGCCCACGAAACGGCCGGTGAAGCTCATCTCCCGGGCCCGGCGCAGCCCGACCGCCTGGGGCAGCAGGCCGGTGAGCCCGCCCCCCGGGTGGATGCCGACCCGGGCGTGGGTGTCGGCGAAGACGGCCCGCTCGGAGGCGACCAGGAACGTGCACTGGAGGGCCAGCTCCAGGCCTCCGGTCACCGCCGGCCCGTTGACGGCGCCGACGACGGGCGTGTCCATCCCGGCCAGGACCAGCCAGGGCGAGGCCTTCAGGTCGGTCACCGCCCCCTGGCTGGCAATGCCCGATGTGCCCACCTCCCGCAGGTCGAGGCCGGCGCAGAACGCCGGGTCGGCACCGGTGAGCACGACGGCGGCCACGTCGGGGTCGTCCTCGGCGGCCAGGAGGGTGCCGGCCAGGGCGGAGATGAGCTCGGCGCTCAGGGCGTTGCGGGCCCCCGGCCGGTTCAGGGTGACGGTGCGGACCCCGCCGGCCGTCTCGGTGCGGATCACGTTGCTCATGACCGGCCACGGTACTGCCGAGCCTCTGTGACCGCTCCAAGTGCGACCACTCCAAGTGGCTGTTAAATCACTTGACGTGAAAGAACTAGTCCGGCTCGACGTTCTCCTCGTGACCCCTTCACGCCGTTCCCTTTCATCCCAGGAGGACCCTCGATGCGATGTTCATGGCTCTTCGCCTGGCGGCTCATCGCCGGGCGACTGGGGGCCCCAGCCCCAGTCGCCGGCCGACGCCAGCGTCGGCCCCGTTCCC
>JBOGFE010000538.1:0-3808 GCA_050741935.1 Acidimicrobiia bacterium
CCTCTCCCCGCTGGCCAACCGCCGTCCCGACGACCGGGGCGGCGATCTGGCCTCCCGGGCCGCCTTCCCCCTGGAGGTGCTCGACGCCGTGACCGGCGCCTGGCCACCGGAGCGTCCCCTCGGCGTCCGCCTCCTGGCCGACGACCGGGCCGCCGGCGGCCTCACCCCCGACGAGGGCGTCGAGCTGGCCCGCCGCCTGGGCGCCGCCGGCATCGCCCTGGTCGAGGTCACGGCGGGCGGCTCCACCGGCGACGAGGTCCACGCCCCCGACTACCGCCGCCTCTACAACACCGCCCTGGCCGACCGGGTGCGCAACGAGGCCGGCGTGGCGGTCATGGTGGGGGGCCACATCACCCGCCTCGACGAGGTCAACACGCTGCTCGCCGCCGGCCGGGCCGACGTGGGTGTGGTTGACCCCCGGGACTACCGGAGAGAAAGAGGATCGCCATGACCACAGCTGTCGTCACCGGAGGGAGCAGCGGCATCGGCCGGGCGGTCGCCGCCCGCCTGCTGGCCGCCGGCCACCGGGTGGTCATCACCGGCCGGCGCAAGGAGGCGCTGGAGGAGGCGGTGACGGCCCTGACCGGCCAGGGCGACGTCGTGCCGCTGGCCTTCGACGTCACCGACGAGGCGGCCGTCACCGGCGCGCTGGCCGACCTGGAGGTCGACATCCTGGTCAACAACGCCGGCTACGGCACGTCGGCCCCGCTGGAGCGCACATCGCTCGACGACTGGTCGGCCATGCTCGCCGTCCACGTCACCGGCCCGTTCCTGTGCACGCGGGCCGTCCTCCCCGGGATGAAGGCCCGGAACCACGGCCGGATCATCACCGTGTCGTCGCTGGCCGGCCTGGCGGGCGCGCGCTACATCTCCGCCTACGTGGCCGGCAAGCACGCCGGCATCGGACTCATGCGGGCCACGGCCGCCGAGGTGACCGGCACGGGGGTGACGGCCAACGCCGTGTGCCCGGGCTACGTCGACACCCCCATGACCGACACGTCGGTGGCCAAGATCGCCGCCACCACCGGGAAGGGCGAGGACCAGGCCCGGGCCTACCTGGAGAGGACCAGCCCGCTCGGCCGGCTCATCACCCCTGACGAGGTGGCCGCCGCCGTCGGCTACCTGGCCTCGGAGGAGGCGGCGGCCGTGAACGGCCAGACCCTGGTGCTCGACGGAGGAGGGATCTTCGGGTGACGTACCGTGCATCGGCCCCCATCACCAGGCAGTGGCCCCACTTCCGGTTCTCGGTGGAGGACGGGGTGGCCACCGTCACCTTCAACCGGCCCGACCGGCTCAACGCCCTCACCCTCGACGTCTACGCCGACCTGCGCGACCTCATGGGCGAGCTCGAGCACCATGACGACGTGGCCGTGGTGGTCGTCACCGGCAGCGGCCGGGGCTTCTGCTCGGGCGGCGACGTGGAGGACATCATCGGCAGGCTCCTGGCCGCCGGCGACCAGCGCGACGTCCTCGAGTTCACCCGCATGACCGGCGCCGTCGTCCAGCGGATGCGGGAGCTGCCCAAGCCCATCATCGCCTCGGTCAACGGGGTGGCGGCCGGCGCGGGGGCGGTCATCGCCCTGGCCGCCGACTTCCGGCTGCTGGCCGTCTCGTCGTCGTTCCGGTTCCTGTTCACCGCGGTGGGCCTGGCCGGCGCCGACATGGGTTGCGCCTGGCTGCTCCCCCGGCTGGTGGGTCAGGGCCGGGCCACCGAGATCCTCATGCTGGGCGAGAAGCTCGTGGCCTCCGACGCCGTCGCCTACGGCCTGGGCCGCCTGGTGGACGACGAGCACCTGGCCGCCGAGACGGCCGCCCTGGCCCGGCGCCTGGCCGACGGGCCGACGTTCGCCTACGCCGCCACCAAGCTGCTCCTCACCCGGGAGGCGGACATGAGCCTCCAGGCCGCCATCGAGCTGGAGGCGTGGACGCAGGCCTACCTGATGCGCTCCGGCGACCACGCCGAGTTCCACCAGGCCTTCGCCGAGGGCCGCCAGCCCAACTGGAGCGGGCGGTGAGCCCCGGTTCCGGCCACGAGTTCTTCAACCCGGAGTCCCTCGGCCCGCCCACCGGCTTCTCCCACGCCGTGCTGGCCGCCCCGGGCCGGGTGGCGTTCCTGGCCGGCCAGATCGCCCCCGGGCCGGCGGAGGAACTGGCCACCATGGGTGTCGTGGACCAGTTCGCCGGCGCCGCCGGCTGCCTGGCCACCGCCCTGGAGGCCGCCGGCGGCCGGCGGGACGACCTGATGTGGCTCCAGATCTTCGTCACCGACGTGGCCGACTACCACAGCTCGCTCAAGGAGCTGGGCGCCGCCTGGCGCGGCGTCTTCGGCCGCCACTACCCGGCCATGGGGCTCTTCGGCGTCACCGGCCTTTTTGTCCCCGAAGCCAAGGTCGAGCTGATGGGAATCGCCGTCATTCGGGCATAGCTGCGGCGCCGGGCAGGGCGGGACCCCCCGCGCTCCGAACCCGTTGTCGATGTCCCCCTCACCCTGTTCTGCCCGCGACCGCGCGCGCCGCCGCGCCCCCGTCCTGGCCGGCGCCCTCCTGGTGGTTGTCGCCGGGACGCTTCCGGCCGTCGCCGCCGTCACCTTCGCCGCCGCCGTGCCCTTCCCCGCCGGCGACGGCCCCTTCGAGCTGGTGGCCGTCGATGTCGACGGGGACGGCGACCTCGACCTGGCCGCCACCAACGTCTTCTCCGACGACGTCTCCGTGCTGCTGAACGAGGACGACGGCGGCTTCACCGCCGCCGTGGCTTACCCCGTCGGGGCGAGCCCGAGCGGCATCGCCACCGACGACCTCGACGGCGACGGCGACCGGGACCTGGCCGTCACCGCCGGCAACAGCGTGGCCGTGCTCCTCAACGACGGCGATGGCACCTTCGCCGCGGCCGTCACCTCCGCCACCGGAGGCGCCGACCCCCACGGCATCGTGGCGGCCGACCTCGACGGCGACGGCGACGCCGACCTGGCCACCGGCAACGAGGCTTCCGACGACGTGTCGGTGCTGTTGAACAACGGCGACGGGACCTTCGCCGCGGCCACCGTCTTCGCCGCCGGCGGGGCCCCCACCGGCATCAGCGCCGCCGACCTCGACGGGGACGGCGACGCCGACCTGGCCACCGCCGACCAGCTCGGCCACGCCTCGGTGCTGCTGAACGACGGCGACGGCATCTTCGGCGTGGCCTTCAACTACGCCGTCGGCGAGGTGCCCTTCGACATCGTGGCCGCCGACCTCGACGGTGACGGCGACCGCGACCTGGCCACCGCCAACTACTTCTCCGACAACGTGTCGGTGATCCTGAACCACGGCGACGCCACCTTCACCACGGCGGTGAACTACCCCACCGGCAGCTTCCCGACCGGAATCGTCGCTGCCGATCTCGACGGCGACGGCGACCGCGACCTGGCCGTCAGCAACGAGGTGTCCGGGGACGTGTCCGTGCTCCCCAACAACGGGGCCGGCAGCTTCGGCGCCCCGCGGAGCTCCGCCACCGGCCCCACCCCGCACGGGATCACCGCCGCGGATCTCGACGGCGACGGGGACGCCGACCTGGCCGTCGCCATCGGGGACTACCTCACCGACGGACCGGGCCGCCTGGCGGTGCTGCTCAACGCCGGCGATGACCCCGACCCTGACGACGGTGATGCCGGCGATGGCGACCCGGGCGCCGGCGCCGGCTACGACTACGACGACGATCCCGGCGACTTCGACTTCGAGACGCCCTTCGACGGCGCCGGCGACCCCGGGAGCGCCGACCCCGGCGCCGGTGTGGCCGGCACCACCGCCACGGGTGGGGACCAGCCTCCGGC
>JBOGFE010000539.1:0-4932 GCA_050741935.1 Acidimicrobiia bacterium
GGGAGTTGAAGGCGCTGGCCAAGCTCAAGTCGCCGTTGGTGCGCGTGAGGGGCCAATGGGTGGAACTGCGGCCCGGCGATGTCGAAGCCGCCCTGGCCGCCCTGGCCCGTCCGCCTGTTGACGCGGAGCGGTCGATGACCGCCGCCGAGTTGCTGCGGGTCGGCCTCGGCCTCGAACCCGCCCCGTCCGGAGGGGACCTCCCGGTCGTCGGCGTCGCCGCCGAGGGTTGGCTCGGCGACCTCCTGGCCGGCGACGACCGCCGGCTCGAGCCCCGCTCCACCCCGGCCGGTTTCGCCGGGACGTTGCGGCCCTACCAGGAACGGGGCCTGGCCTGGCTGTGGTTCCTCGACCGCCTCGGTCTCGGCGCCTGCCTGGCCGACGACATGGGCCTGGGCAAGACCGCCCAGCTCCTGGCCCTGCTGCTGGCCGAGCGGGAGGAAGCTGCGGCGGGGCGGCGCTCGGCCGGGCCCCGGCCGGAGCGGCGCCGGGCGGATCCCCGGCTGGCTCCCACCCTGCTCGTGTGCCCGATGTCGCTCGTTGGCAACTGGCAACGGGAAACGGCCCGCTTCGCCCCGAGCCTGGCTGTCCACGTTCACCACGGCGCGGCCCGGGAGACCGGCGCGGCCTTCACCCGGGCCGCCCGGCGGGCCGACCTCGTGATCACCACCTACGCCCTCCTGGCCCGCGACCGCGACCTGCTGGCCAAGGTCGGCTGGGCCCGCATCGTCCTCGACGAAGCCCAGAACGTGAAGAACCCCGCCGCCCGGGCCGCCCGGGCCGTCCGGTCCCTGCCGGCGGCCAGCCGGGTGGCGCTCACCGGCACACCGGTCGAGAACCGCCTCCTCGAGCTGTGGTCACTGTTGGACTTCCTCAACCCCGGGCTGCTCGGCTCCGAGCCGGCGTTCCGGCGCCGCTTCGCCGTCCCCGTCGAACGCTACGGCGACGAGGACGCCGCCGCCACCCTCAAGCGGATCACCGGCCCGTTCGTCCTGCGCCGGCTCAAGACCGACCGGTCCATCATCGCCGACCTGCCCGACAAGGTGGAGATGAAGGTGTTCTGCAACCTCACCCGGGAGCAGGCCACCCTCTACCAAGCCGTGGTCGACGACATGCTGGCCCGCCTCGAACAGGCGGAACGCGGCATCGAGCGGATGGGGATCATCTCCGGCGCCATGATGAAGCTCAAGCAGGTCTGCAACCATCCCGCCCACTTCCTGGCCGACGGGTCCCGCCTCGCCGGAACCCGCTCCGGCAAGCTCGCCCGCCTCGACGAGATCCTCGAAGAGATCACCGCCTCCGACGAACGGGCCCTGTGCTTCACCCAGTTCGCCGAAATGGGCGCGCTGCTCCAGTCCCACCTCTCGGCCCGCCTCGGCGCCGCCGTCCCCTTCCTCCACGGCGGCGTGGCCAAGGCGGCCCGGGACCGGATGGTGGCCGACTTCCAGGCCGGCAACGGCCCGCCGCTCCTGCTCCTGTCCCTCAAGGCCGGCGGAGTCGGCCTCAACCTCACCGCCGCCAACCACGTTATCCACTTCGACCGGTGGTGGAACCCGGCCGTGGAGGACCAAGCCACCGACCGGGCCTTCCGCATCGGGCAGCGCCGCGACGTGCAGGTCCGCAAGTTCGTCTGCGTCGGCACCCTCGAGGAACGGATCGACACCATGATCGAAGACAAACGGGCCCTGGCCGAACGTATCGTGGGGACAGGCGAAACCTGGGTCACCGACCTGTCGCTGACCGACCTGCGGGCCCTCGTCGCCCTCTCCGACGACGCCGTGGCCGAGGCCTGACGGCGATGCCCCGCCGCCCACCCCGTTCCTGGCAGCCGTGGTACCCGCCGCCGTCCCGGCCCCGACCAGCCGACGGCATCAAGGCCAAGAGCCGCAGCGGCGCCATCGGAACCACCTGGTGGTCACAGCGGTTCATCGCCGCCCTCGAAGCGTTCGACATGGGGACCCGCCTCACCCGGGGCCGGCGCTACGCCCGGGCCGGGCAGGTCCTCGACCTCGCCGTGGAGGCGGGCGTGGTCGGGGCCCGGGTCCAGGGATCGCGGGTCAACCCCTACACGGTCACGATCCGCGTCCTGCCCCTCTCCACCAAGGACTGGGCCAGAGTCGAAGACGCGTTGGCCGCCCGAGCGGTGTTCCTGGCCAAGCTCCTAGCCGGCGAGATGCCCGCCGACATCGAAGCCGCCTTCGCCGAATGCCGCCTCACCCTCTTCCCCGCTTCCCCCGGCGATCTCACCACCGACTGCTCCTGCCCCGACTGGGCCAATCCCTGCAAGCACATCGCCGCCACCTACTACCTCCTCGCCGAAGCCTTCGACGACGACCCGTTCCTCATCCTCGCCTGGCGGGGCCGCGGTCGCGACGAACTCCTCGCCGCCCTCGGCGCCAGATCCGAAACCGCCCTGGCCGGCCGGTCGGCGCCGGCCGGCTGGGCCGCCCCGCCCGTCGCCGTCGCCGCCCTCGAGGACTGCCTCGACACCTTCTACGACCACGGACCACCGCTGCCGGCTGCCGCTGCGGCCATCCCCGGCCTACCCCCTGACGGGCTGCTCTGCGAACTCGACGACCCCGGCTACGAGGTCGCCGGCCGCTCGCTCGCCGATCTCCTCCGGCCGGGTTACGAAGCCATGGCCAGCACGGCCCGCCAGCGCCTCGAGGGATCGGCCTGACCGGCGAGCGGCTGAGCGATCTGGCTGTCGCCGCCGCGATCTGGCTGTCGCCGCCGCGACCTGGCAACCCGCCGAACTTCGCATACCGGCTCAGGCGTCTGGTGATCCGATTCGATTTCGCCGATCCGTCGAACTGTCGGTGTACCCGATCATGATGATCTCGCCGGGGCATTCTTCCGCGGCGAGAATAGCGACGGCTTCGTATTCGGGTGGGACGTCGGCGGCGGCACCGGGCGGTAGCACCGAACCATGTTGCTGGACGTGGGAGACGCCAACATCGTGCCCCTCAGGGTCGACGTGGGTGAAGACCGAACCGCACAGTGCAACGCAGCAGCCGCAGCCGGAGCAGAGATCGGCGTCCACCGAGACCGTCATACGGCGGCGGACTTCCTTCATCGGCCCGCCAGCCAACCGAGCACACGCTCGATGCTGTAGCGATCCGGCACGGTTGGCAACCGGCTCGCGATCACGGCCGCGTCCACGAGGCCGGCACGGACCAGGGCCGCGACGAAGTTCTGGTCCTTCTCGCGAAAGGCGCAGAGCTTCGCTACGCAGGGATCTTCCTTGTCGAGGCACCAGCCGGTGAACTGTGGCTCGCCCAGCTGGTGCGGCGGTGTTGGCGTTCTGCACCTTGACCAAACGACCTCTCCAACCCTCCGGCAGCGCCGATGTCTCCAGGTCGACGCCGTCGATGCTGAAGCCATGAAGCTCCTCAAAGGGCGACAACTCCCCTGCCGCTCCCTCGATGAGGTCGGCAAGCCGCTTGATCTCCGCGTTGCCGTCGGCGATCGGGAGGATGTCGATCTCCACCGACATGGTGGCCTCGGCCGGAAGCTCGTCCTCGCGGAACGTGCCCAGGATGGACTGGGATCCAACCACGATCACCTCTGGCCGGCCGATGATCTGACACGCCGTCCGGATGGCGTGCTCCAACTGGTCCCGACGCATCAGCCCGTCATGCGGAGCACGTCGGAACGCTCCTCGTCCGACAGCAGGCCGCCCATCGGAGATACCTCGCGCATCTCGATCGACGCCCGATCAAGGCTCGTGAGAACCCGATGGAGCCCCGGCACGTCGCGGCGATCGATCAGCGACTGCCACCGATCCAGATTGCGCAGGTGCGGCTGACCCTGCACGCTGCCGCGCAGTCGCTCGAGGTTGCGCTCGATCGTGACCCGCCACGCCTCCAGGCTCGACCGGGTCAGATGCGTAGACAAACGACGGTGCAGCCCCCACGAACGCCGCTCGGAACGGGTGAGGTCCGCCAAGACGGGCCTCCGGACGACTTCGAGCTGATAGCCCATGCACGACAGCAGGCGATCGAGCTGGTCATCGCTCAAGTCGACCTTGCCGGAGAGGAACTGGCTGATGCTCGGCTGGCGAACCCCGCTGAGGCGCGACAACCCAGACTGGGTAGTCCCAGTCTCGAGCATCACCTCACGCAGCACGTCACTTCGGTCGGACACAACCCCAATATAGCAAGATATACTATGGCTCACGAAGCACGGTGAGGGCCGTCAATCCCAGAAGCCCGCTGGCAGTTGAACCTCTCACCGCCTCTCCGCCCCGTCGTTCGGCGCTCCGTCGAGCAGTGGACCAGCCCGCCGCAGGCCATTCGGGGTGATCCGCGGCACCCGACTCTTGGCGATCAGGTCTTCCATCACCCGGGTGAACCGTTCAGGCGTGAGCCACCCGCCCCCCGGAGCCCGGAAGACGAGATCGTCGTCCCCCCGCTCATCGTCGGCGGCAAGTTCGGCGTGCTGGCGGTCCCGGTGCTCGAGCAGCATCCCCACGAACGACGGCGCAAGGGCCATCGTGCGACGATCAGCCTCTGGCCTCGGCTTCAACCGGGCCCGGCCGCCTTCGACCATCAGCTGCTGGGCCACCCGCAGGCGTCCGGCGTCCAGGTCGAGGTCCGACCACCGAAGCCCGAGCAGCTCCCCGCGCCGCAAACCAGCGGCGACGGCGAGGTGGAAGGCCGGGCCGAGCCGATGGTCACCGGCGATGGCCAGGAAACGACGGGCCTCGTCCGCTGTCCAGACGATCTCGCTCGAGCGTTCCGCCCGAGGAACCTGGGTGCGCCGCACCGGGTTGTCCGCCAACAGGCCACGGTCGACGGCGTCGGCGCACGCCATGGACAACACCTTGCGGACCAGCCGCACCGACGGCGCCGGCAACGGGCGACCACCGTCTTCTCGCCGACCGCTGCCGAGCCGCCCGAGCCAACGGTCGAGCACCTGCGGCTCGAGCTCGGC